>JAGQUO010000026.1 GCA_020438445.1 Solirubrobacterales bacterium | reverse complement strand
CTGCGAGCAGACTCCCGGTTTCTCGCCGAGCGACGGGGCGTTCGAGGAGAAGGCGTTGTGGACCGGCCCGTATGTCGACGTGGCGGTGTAGTGCAGGACGATCACCCGCGGCTTCTTCAGTCGCCAGGTGCGCTTGCCGTAGTGCCGATGGGAGTAGGCGGCCATCTGCCGCTTGCGGTCCTTGCCGTAGGGGATCGGGTCCCAGTCGAGCTTCGGCTTCGGCACGCCGGCGGAGCGATCCGCGGATCCCGGGCCGGCCGGTGCGGCGGTCGCATTCCCGGTGGCGAGGAGGGCGATCCCGCAGGCGCACGCGGCGAGGCTCTTTGCGCGCAGGCTCACCCGCCCGAGGTTAGGGGACCGCTCCCGGCTAGGTTTCAGCGCGCAGTGGGAGTGCACGAAACCGATCCAGCGGCTCCGCCGCCGGCTGTCCGGGGGGTCCCGTCGTGGTCGACGTAGACACCGGGTCGTTCCTGGCGATCGGCGTCACGGCGGCGCTCGCCTCGACGCTCGTCACGTTCGGAGGCCGCTGGGTGTTCGTCCCGGTGGTGGTCCTCGAGATCCTCCTCGGCATCCTGATCGGGCCCGACGTCCTCGGGCTCGCGGAGCCCGATCAGTTCGTCATCTTCTTCTCGAACCTCGGGCTCGGCATGCTCTTCTTCTTCGCCGGCTACGAGATCGACTTCGACCGGATCAGGGGAGTGCCGCTGCGGCTGGCGCTCGCCGGCTGGCTGGTGTCCCTGGCGCTCGCCTACTCGCTGGGCGGACTTCTCTCGCTCGCCGGGGTGGTGCTGTCTCTCGTCTTCGTCGGCTCGGCGATGGCGACGACCGCGATCGGAACGCTGATCCCGATCCTCGACGACGCAGGCGAGCTGAAGACCCGCTTCGGGACGTATCTGCTGGCGGCCGGTGCGGTCGGCGAGTTCGGCCCGATCCTCCTGATCACGTTCCTGTTCTCCACGGACACGCCCGAGACGAGCGGCGCCGTCCTGATGCTGTTCATCGTCGTCGCCGTGTTCGCCGCCGTGTTCGCCGTCCGCTTCGTCGGCATCGGCTGGGAGAAGATCGAAGGTGCGATGGAGACGAGCTCGCAGCTGCCGGTTCGGGTCTCGGTCGTCCTCGTCTTCGCGCTCGCCTACCTCGCGTCGGATCTCGGCCTCGACCTGCTGCTCGGCGGCTTCGTCGCCGGAATCATCACGCGGTTCGCGCTCAGGGGGCGGGAGGTGACGATCTTCGAGTCGAAGCTCAGCGCCGTCGGCTATGGCTTCCTGATCCCCTTCTTCTTCGTCGTCAGCGGGGTCAACTTCGACGCGAGCGCGCTCGTCGCCGATCCGGCCCGCATCGTCCTCGTGCCGATCTTCTTCGTCCTCTTCCTCGTCGTCCGCGGGGTACCCGCGATGGCGCTCTACCGCAGCGTGCTCGCACTCCGCGATCGTGCGGCGCTCGCGTTCTTCAGCGCCACCGAGCTGCCGCTGGTGGTCGCGATCACGACGATCGCCGTCGCCGAGGACCGAATGCGGACGGCGACCGCAGCCGCGCTCGTCGGCGCCGCGGTGCTCTCGACGGCGATCTACCCGCTGCTCGGATTGCGGCTGCGCGGCTCGGTCGACGATCCGGCGGGCGCCTGAGCGCTCAGGAGGGCGTTGTGGAGCGGGCGGGCTCGGAAGGGGTCGATCCGTTGCCGGCCACCTTCGGCGCGAGGGCGGCGAGCTCCTCGAGCTCGAGATCGAGGTCCGCGGCGAGGCCGCCGAGGGAGGGCATCGCCTCGTAGTCGCCGATCAGTCCGAAGTTGATGCCGCCGTCGTAGCTCATGATTCCGACGCAGACCGCCTGGTTCTTCGCCAGCGGCACCATCGGGAACATGTCCTCGAGCCTGCGGCCGAGCACGTAGAGGGGGAACTGCGGCCCCGGGACGTTCGTCACCACGAGGTTGAAGAACCGCTGGCGCGACTGCAGCCGGGCTGCCTGCGACGCGATCGTCGGCGGCGCGAAGTCCGTCATCTCGGCGAGCAGGTTGGCGCCGACGGCCTGCTTCGACTGCTTCAGGTTGCCCATCGAACGGCGCACGATCCCGAGGCGCTCGATCGGGTCCTCGCACCAGACGGGAAGCGGCGCCATCATCGCCGTCACCTGGTTTCCGAGGGCACCGTGCTGGTCCGCGGTGCGGATGCTCACCGGCACCATCGCCTTGAGGACGAGCTCGTCGGTGTCGTGCCCGAGCGAGCGCAGGTGCCGGCCGAGCGCTCCCGAGACGACGGTGAGCACGACGTCGTTGACGGTGCCGCCGTAGACGTCCTTGATGCGCCGCAGGTCGCCGAGGTCGGCTCGGACCCAGGCGAACCGGCGATGCGGCCCGATCTCGACGTTGAGGGGGGACTCGGGAGCGGAGAGCCCCTTGCCGGCGATCGCCCCGGTCGCCCCGATCGCGTCCCGGACGGCGCCGAGGGCCTTCAGGGGGCGCCGCACCAGCGCCCGCGCGCCGCGGACGACCTCCGCGGGAACGGTCACCCGCTCGGTCACCGCCGAGCCCAGGAGCTGCAGCGAGCTCGGTTCGGGTCGTGGAATCCACTCCGGCGGATCCTCGGACGGAGCGGGCTCGGGCTCGGCATCGAACAGGACCGTCGTTATGTCAACCCCGGAGACGCCGTCGACGAGGCAGTGATGGCTCTTGCTGACGATCGCGAATCGGTCGCCCTCGAGGCCGTCGACGACCCACATCTCCCACAGCGGCTTCGACCGGTCGAGCCCCTGGGAGAAGACGCGGCCGGCGAACGTCCGCAGCTGCTCCTCGGTGCCGGGGGAGGGGAGGGCGGTGTGGCGGACGTGGTAATCGAGGT
Source organism: Solirubrobacterales bacterium (assembly GCA_020438445.1). Taxonomy (GTDB): domain Bacteria; phylum Actinomycetota; class Thermoleophilia; order Solirubrobacterales; family 70-9; genus RHKX01. Next base: position 24,543 of record JAGQUO010000026.1, on the reverse strand, counting down.
TCAGGTGAGGGTCGTCGACCCAGACCGGGCGGCCCTGGCCGAACGGGATGAAGCGCAGCTTCTGGCGAAACCTCGGAACGAGGTGGAGCCGGGACCCGAGGTGCTCCTTGAACTCCTCGAAGTCCGGCGCCGGCCCGTCGAAGATCATCGTGCCGGCCACGTGCATGTGGGCCCCGTCGCGCTCGAGGTGCAGGAACGACGTGTCGAGGCCGGTCAGGCGATCGGAGCTCATGCAGACATCTTCTCACCTATGTGAAGACTGTGACCAGACCCACACAAGGCCTCATCCGTCGTCCGTACCTTCCGGCCGGACCAGAGAGACGAAGCAATCAACCGCTCAATCCATCCGCATCGTGCGGATCGGAGCGGGGGACCCAGCGCCGGCCCGAAGCGCCGGCAGAGGCGAATCGGGTCGTGATCGGCCCGTAGCGCGCGATCCCGATCGGGGATCCCGCGGCGAGCCCGGCAGCTAACCCCGTCGGCGTCGAAAGCGAGGAATCGAAGAATGACCAGTTTCCGCCACCGGCGGGGCTGGGTCGCAGCGCTCGTGCTGCTGCCCGTAACCGCACTGATGATCGCGAGCACGGCCGTGTCGCCGGCGAACGCGCGGACGTCCCGGAACGGGACCGCGCAGCTGACGACCAGCGACCGGACCGTGCGCCCGAACGAGAAGGTGACCGTCCGCGGCCGCTTCCGCCCGATCGCCCAGCAGGCCGCCGGGATCGATGCCGGCGGCGATCCGGCGGCACCGGCCGTCCGGATCCAGTTCCGGGCGCTCGGCGCCAGGTACTGGCACGACGTGCGCTCGACCCGCGCCGCGAAGACCGGTCGCTTCAAGAAGCGCATGAAGGTCTCGCGAAGCGGCCGGATCCGCGCCCTCAGCGCCGACGGCCGCGCCACCCGCGCGCATCGGGTGACGGTCCGCTCCGTCACCCGCGCCCGCGTCGAGAAGCGGGCGAAGGTCGGGCAGAAGGTGACGGTCAGGGGCCGGGTTGCCCCGGCCGGGACGAAGCGCAAGGTGACCGTCAAGGTCGGCGGCGACAAGCTGCGGACGCGGACCGACAAGCGCGGCCGGTTCAAGGCGAAGTGGAAGCCGCGGAAGGCGGGGCACCACCGCGTCAAGGTGCGGGCGTCGGGGAACCTCGTCGCCAAGGGCAGCAGGGCCAGGGCCGGGAAGGTGACGATCTTCCGTAACGCCGAGGCGTCCTGGTACGGGCCCGGCCTCTACGGCAACGGGGTCGCGTGCGGCGGGACCCTGACCCCGTCGACGATGGGAGTCGCCCACAAGACGATGCCCTGCGGCACGAAGCTGACGATCCGCTACCACGGCCGCCAGGTGAAGGCCAAGGTGATCGACCGCGGCCCCTACGTGCCCGGGCGCGAGTTCGACCTGACCGAAGCGGTCAAGAACAAGCTCGGGATGGGCGGCGTCGGGATCATCCAGGTCGACCGCTGAGCACCCGCACGCATCAATCGAGGGCGAGCTGAACCGGCCCCGTCCCCGCAGGCGCTTCGGCGTCGCCGGGGGCGGGGCCTTCGCCTTCGCCGCCGCGGACGAGGTTCGAGACCCCGACGCCGAGGAGGCGGACCGGCGCATCCCGCTCGAAGGCGTCGAAGAGGGCCTGCGCCGCCGCCGCGACCTGTTCGGGGTCCGCCGTCGGGGCCGGCAGGGTCCGCGAGCGCGTGAAGGTCCGAAACGGCGCCAGCCGGATCTTCAGCGTCACCGTCCGGCCGCGGATCCGCTGCGACCCCAGATGCTCGGCGACCGTCCGTGCCATCGCCGCGACCTCGCTGCGCATCAGCGTCGGGTCGGACTGGTCGGTCGAGAACGTCCGCTCGCGGCTCTCGGACTTGCGCTCCCGCCGGACGGCGACTGCGGTGCCGCCGAATCCGCAAGCCCGGCGTCCGAGCGAGCGGGCGTGGCTGGGGCCGAGCACGGCCGAGAGGCTGTTCTCGGGCGCGCGAGCGAGATCGGAGACGGTCTTGATCTCGAGTGCGTCCAGGCGCTCCTCCGTCTTCGGCCCGACGCCGGGAATTATCCGCGCCGGCCGGTCGCCGACGACCTCGAGGAAGCGCTCGCGCGCCAGCACGCAGAGCCCGTCCGGCTTGTCGAGGTCGGAGGCGATCTTGGCGATCAGCCGGTTCGGGGCGAGTCCGATCGAGCAGGTCAGGCCGGTCTCCGCGAGGACGTCGCGCTTGATCTGCCGAGCGCGGGTCTTCGGAGCCGGGGATTGGGTGAGGTCCACGTACGCCTCGTCCATGCCGACGACTTCGACGAGGTCCGAGTAGCGGCGGAACACCGCCATCACCTTCTGCGACGCCTCGCGGTAGCGCTCCATGTCGCGCGGGATGACGACGGCCTGCGGGCAGCGGCGACGTGCCACCGCCATCGGCAGCGCGGAGTGGACGCCGAAGCGCCGCGCCTCGTAGGAGGCGGTCATCACGACGCCGCGGGAGGCGGGGTCGCGGGGCCCGACGATCACCGGCATCCCGCGGAGCTCGGGGCGCCGAAGGATCTCGACCGAGACGTAGAAGGCGTCCATGTCGACGTGAGCGACGGCGTGCTCCCACTCCGAGGGGTCACCGTACAAGCGTTCGCTCGGCATGCGCCGATCGTAGCCGTCGCCGGGGACGCGAGCGCGATCCGCGCTGCTACGGTGAACCCGTGGGCGCGGAGGCGAAGAACCTCGAGGCGATCTCGAAGGCGATCGACCAGCACAACTCGAGCTGTCCGTTCCCCGCGGCCGAGGTGCGCATGAACCCCTTCGAGGTCGAGCGCCTCGGCTGGGAGGAGATCCGGGGCCTCCCGATCGTCCCCGATCCCGAGCTCGGCACCGGCCGGTTCCGCATCGTCTGCTCGCGCGACCTCGACGGCGCGGAGCTCGAGGAGACCGAGGCGATCGGCACTCCGGTCGAGGTCGGCGCGCCCTCCGAGGTCCCGGTCCCGGTCCCGGTCGAACCCGGGCGGAACTAGACCTCACCCGGCCGGGCGGGACGCCCTGTGGAGGCCCGCCGGCCTCCCTCCGGGGGCGGTCAGTCACCGATCCGGATTTTGCCGGGATATGGGCAATATCCCGATCGCTTCGGCTCCTCAGACCTCGTTGAAGAAGTTGATGCCCAGGTCCTCCAGGGCCTGCTGTGCCTCGAGGTTGAGCCGGGTCAGCTCGCCGGTGAAGACGAGGACGCCCATGGCGATGAGGACGACGCCGCCGGCGGCCATGATCGCCGCGTAGTGGCGCTTGATGAAGCCGAAGGCCGTCGTCATCCGGGCGAAGGCGATGGCCGTGAGCAGGAACGGGATCGCCAGGCCGAGCGAGTAGACCGCGAGCATGACGCCACCCTGGAGGACCGACCCCGTCGAGCCGGCGAGTGCGAGGATGGCTGCGAGGGTCGGTCCGATGCAGGGCGTCCAGGCGATCGCGAACGCGGCGCCCGCGATCAGCGGCCCGCCGCTGCCGGCGCGCTCGATCAGCGCCTCGACCCGCCACTCGCGGTTGAGCTTGAGGATGAAGAGCTGGGCGACGAAGAGGACGCCCATGACGATGATCAGGACGCCCGCGATCTTGTCGAGCGTGTCCTGGTTCTGCCGCAGCGTCTGGGTGAGCCCGACGGCCGTGAGCCCGAGGAGGATGAAGATCGTGGAGAAGCTGGCGATGAAGACGAGCGCGGGGGGGACGACCGAGCGCCAGCTCGCCCGCTCGAGCTCAGCCGCCGAGATGCCCGTGACCGCCGGGAGGTAGCCCGGCACGAGGGGGAGGACGCAGGGAGAGAAGAACGAGACCATCCCCGCGAACAGCGCGGTCAGCAGGCCGACTCCACCGATCTCGGGCACCGAAGGCGCCTACGTGATCGCGAGCGAGAGCCGGCGCCGGTGCTCGCGAGCGAGCTCGCTGGCGGGGCCGAGCTCAGTGAAGATCGCGACCATGACCCGGCGCAGGACGTCGACGCGCTCGGGGTCGGTGGCCGCTGCGATCTGCTCCTGGAGCAGCTCGAGCGCCCGCTCGTGGTCTCCTTCGTCCCAGGCCGCGAGGGCGGGGGAGGCGGGGTCGTCGTCGCCGAGGCCGAGCCGCGCGAGCATCCCCGCGGCCGTGAAATCGTCGGCGAACGGCTCGAGCACGGTTCGCGCCTCCTCGCCGTCCCCGGCGGCAAGGAGCAGCCGTGCCAGCTTCAGGGCGGCTGCTCGCTGGGCCGGATCGAGCTCCAGCGCCCGTCGCAGTGAGGCCTCGTCTGCAGCCTCGGCGAGCCGGTCGGCCTCGGAGGGGACCAGCGAGTCGAAGAAAGTCCTGACCTGAGCCGGCGGGATCGCTCCTGTGAATTCGGCCGCGACCTCGCCGTCGACGAAGGCCTTCACGGCCGGGATGCCCTGAACCCCGAACCGGCTCGCCAGCATCTGGTTGGAGTCGACGTCCACCTTCGCGAGGTCGACGTCGTCGCCGCGCCGGCCGGCCTCGGCCTCCAGGGCCGGCCCGAGCTGCCGGCATGGGCCGCACCACTCCGCCCAGAAGTCGACGACGACCGGCACCTCGTGGGAGCGGTCGAGCACGTCCTTCTGGAAGCCGGCCTCGGAGACGTCGTGAACCATCGACCCGGAAGCTTAGAGAGCCGCGCCGTCCGCTCATCGCGACCGCGGCGATGGCGGTGCGCCGGCGCGCTAGCCTGATCCCGTGGAATCGCTTCGCGGCAAGCTCCTCGTCGCATCGCCGGCGCTGCAGGACCCGAACTTCGTCCGCTCGGTGGTGCTGATCACCGAGCACGGAGACGACGGAGCGATGGGGATCGTCCTCAACCGCCCGGCCGACGCGGAGGTCGAGGAGGTCCTTCCCGAGCTGGCGTCGATAGCGGTGGCCGAGCCGGTCTTCGTGGGCGGGCCGGTCCAGCCGGAGTCGCTCGTCGTGCTCGGCGAGTTCACCGACCCCGAGAAGGCCGCCTGGATCGTGGTCGCCGACGTCGGGCTCGTCTCCGCGTCGACGGACCTCGAGGACCTGCCCGAGGCCGTCCGACGCGGCCGCGTCTACGCGGGGTTCTCGGGCTGGGGGCCGGGACAGCTGGAGTCCGAGCTCGAGGACGAGGCGTGGTTCGTCGAGCCGCCGATCCCGCCGGAGCTCTTCCCGGACGATCCGGCCACGCTCTGGAGCGACGTGCTCGGGCGGATGGGCGGCGAGTACGCCCTCGTCGCGCGGATGCCCGAGGACCCGAGCCTGAACTGAGCCGTCCCGACGGCTGCTACGGGCACTCGTCCGGGCCGGCACAGTCCCGGACCCGGTCGAGGACGCCCGTCATCTCGCGGAACCGCTGTCGCTGCCTCGAGGTGTTGAGACGCGGGTCGCCGTCCATCTCGCCGGGGTCGACGTTCCAGTTGTAGAACTCGACGAAGGGCTTGTCGGGGTTGTCGGTCCTCGTCTCGATCAGCGAGCCCTCGTCGTCCTGAAGCGCCTTCCACTTGACCGACTCGGTCAGCAGGTAGTCGCGATCGTTGCCGGGGTCGAACAGCGACCGGCCGTCGACCTGATAGCCGGGATCGATGCCCGCGACGTCGTAGAACGTCGGAGCGAAGTCGATGTTGGCGACGAGTCGGGTGTCGAGCCGGCCCTTCGTGCCGAGCTCGGCCGGCCAGCGCATGTAGAGCGGGATGTTGGTCGCCTCCTGGTACGGGAAGACCTTGCCGAGGACGCTGTGGGCGCCGAAGAGGAAGCCGTTGTCGGAGACGAAGATCGCCAGGGTGTCCCGCTCCTCGCCGGTCTTACGGAGCGTCCGGAAGACCTTCGCGACGCCGTCGTCGGCGGAGAGGAGCGTCCGCTCGTACTTCGCGTAGCGCTTTGTTATGTAGCCCAGCGTCTTGTCGTGCCGCTTCTCGCGCAGGTACTTGGGCTTGTCGGAGAGATCGGTCTCGTTGAAGGAGATCGGCGGCCGGAACTTCGGCACCTTGGCGCCGTCGTACTTGCGGTCCGGCACCAGTGGCGTGTGCGGGGAGCGCAGCGAGAGGGTCATCATCCAGGGCTGGTCGTCGCTCGACTCGTTGTCCTTGACGAAGCGGGCGCCGCGCCGGGCGGTGAGCATGTCGGCCTTGCCGCGTTTGGCGCGGTTGTGCTCGGTGCCCTTGTAGTCGTCCTGGAAGACGTCGAAGCCGGCGTCGCCCTCGTCCCGCTTGTTCCAGTTGTTCAGGTACTTGCCGAACTGCCCGGTCCTGTAGCCGGCGTCACGGAGCTCGGCGGGGAAGGTGTTCTGCCACAGGTAGGTGTCGCCGAACTGGCTCGAGGGATTGTTGGTGATGATCCCGTGGTTGTGCGCGTACAGCCCGGAGTACATGGTCGCCCGGGCCGGACAGCAGAGCGGCGTCGTCACGTAGCCGTGGTTGAAGTCGACGCCCTGGCGCTTGAACAGCTTCCGCGTCTGCGGCATCGCCCGCATCGACGTCTTCTCCTGGTCGTCGGTGATGATCAGGAGGATGTTCGGCCGGCTTCCGGCGACGTCGCGCACCGGCTTGCCCTTGGCATCGGGTCCGACGATCGCGACGTCGGCCCGGTTCACGAAGACGTCGCGGGCCGCGCGGCCACGGGTCGAGCCGAACACCGCGAGCAGTGCGATCAGCGCGGCCAAGAGCAATGCCGCAAAGGCGATTTTCCCCCGGGAGATTGCGGGCATCCGCAGCTTCTTATACAGATCGCTCATGAAGGCCTCTTGAATTCCTGACGATTGTCGCGCGTCGGGGCCCAAACCCGCCTCGAGGGCCGTTGTTGCGGTCTGGTCTACATAACGTCGATTATCGTGCGTTGCAGCGGTGAGCGCGGGCCCTGACCGGGCGGTCCCGCGCCCCGCACGCTGGCGCGCCCGGCCCTCAGCGGCGCTTCCGGCCCTTCGCCCTGAGCCGGTAGGTCGCAGTCCGCGCGGCGCCGTAGACGTCGCTGGCCCTGACCTTGACGACGTCCTTGCCGTCCCAGCGCTTCGGCGCCTTGTAGGTGAGCCTCGGCGCGGTGCCCTTGAGCGTTCCGTCCTTGGGCCGGGCGGCGACCTCGTAGGAGATCGCGTCGTCCTCGGCGTCGCTTGCGGCGGCGTCGATCCCGACCTTCCTCCCCGGCCGCACCCTCAGCTTCCCGCCATTCAGCTTCGGGCTCGTGTTCCTGTACCGAGCCACCTGCGCGCCGATCCGCGCGGCCTGGCCCGGCGTGAACAGGTGCATGCACGAGTCGACCGCGTAGTCCATGTAGTTGTCCACCGGGTCGCTGCCGGGGTCGGACGGGCAGGAGTCGGTGGTGTCGCAGGTGTAGTGGGGCTCGAGCTCCGCCGGAGTGTCCGCGACGAGGTCGCCCGGGCCGCTGCAGCTCGCGCCCTCGAAGGTGTGGAACAGGCCGACCCAGTGCCCGACCTCGTGCACAGCGGTGTCCCCGAGGTCGTAGGGCGCGGTGCCGCCAGGAAGCGTCTCGTTGTCGACCACGACGCCGTCGAGCTCGGGCGCCGCCCTCCACTGGCTCGGAAATCGCGCATACCCGAGCAGATCGCCGGCGAGATCGGTCACGTACAGGTTCAGGGCCCGCCTGCCGCCCCGGTGCAGCGAGCTCTTCATCGCGATCGCCGCGGCGTCCTCCTGCCCGACCGGGTACCAGGCGCTGTTCACGGTCACGTCCGTGTCGGCGAGCTCGAAGCGGAGCCCGGTGCCGGCGCCGCCCGTGGCACCGCCGTCGAAGCCGTCGTTGAGGACGTCGATCTGCGCATCGATCGTCGCCTGCGGGACCGCGCCGATGCCCGCCGGGCCCCGGATGACGTGGACGTACACGGGGACCGTCGCCGGACCGGTCCGTCTCACGCCGCCCCGGAGCGTGTCCGGCTCGCCGAGCGCATCGGCGTAGGCGGCGGCGACGTTCGGCTCCTCGAGGCCCGCCGCCACGCCCGCCGGCGTCACCCGTGCGGCGGCCCCTCCGTCCGGCTCGCATGCGCCTGCGAGGAGCCCGCCGCCGAGCGGAGCCGTACCGGCCTGGGCCGCCGGCGCGCCCACGACCGCGATCACGAGCAGCGCGAGCGCCGGAAGGGACCTCCACATGGCCGGAAAGCTACACCGCCCGTCGGGGACCGCCGCCCGCTCGCCCCCGCACCGGGGAACGGCTCATCCGGCCGGTGCGACCTCGGTCATCTCGCCGCTCTCGATGTCGAGGATGAAGCCGCGGACGTTGTCGGCGATCAGGACGGGGTCCTCGCGGACGCGTTGCATGCCCTCGCGGATGCCGGCCTCGAGCGATTCGAAGCCACCGGGCTCCCACTCGGGCCTGATCCCGGTGTCCGCCTCGATCCCGTCCAGGAAGGCCCGGTCGTCGAGCCCGAGGACGCCGCAGTCCGTGTGCATGACGATCCAGACCTCGTCGGTCTTCAGTGCCCGCTGCGACAGCGCGAGCGAGCGGCGGACGTCGGCGGTGACCACCGCGCCCGCGTTGCGGATGATGTGCGCCTCCCCCTCCTGCAAGCCGGCGGTGACGAGCGGATTGATCCTGCAGTCCATGCAGGTGACGACCGCAAGGCGCCGGCTGGGAAAGCGTGAATGGGTGCTGTCCATCGCGCGGGTCACCTACCCCGATCGCGGAACGTTCAACCCTTGATCTCGCAGGGAAACGAGCAACCGGCGATGCATGGCGCCAATCTATCGGGTGCCCGGGAACCGCGTTGCCATGCGGTCTCGGCCTCTTGCGCGGCAATCCCATTCAGGGTAGGTTCAGCCGCATGGAAGCAGCAGCACCACCCCCCGCCCCCGCCCCTCAACCCGCGGGAGGACCGCGGCAGATCCAGGTCGGACAGGTACTGAGCGATGCGTTCGCCACCTACTCGTCCAACCTCGGCGTCCTCGTCGCGACCAGCCTCGGCGTGGCGGTCCTCTTCGGGATCATCATCGGCCTCCTCAACGACGCCGGCGGGTTCTTCGCGCAGTTCCTCGCCTGGGTCGTTCAGCTGATCGGCACGGCCCTGTACACCGGGTTCGTCGTCCGCCTCGTCCAGGACGTACGCGACGGTCGTCGCGATATGTCGGTCGGAGAGCTCTTCTCGTCCGCGATGCCGGCCATCGGCCCCCTGATCATCTGGAGCATCCTGTCCGGGATCGCGATCGGCATCGGCTTCATCCTGCTGATCGTTCCGGGGCTGATCCTGATGACGATCTGGGCGGTCGGCGCTCCGGCGATCGTCGCCGAGGACGCCGGCCCGATCGAAGCGTTCGGCCGCAGCTACGAGCTCGTCCGCGGCCAGGCCTGGACGGTCTTCGGCGTCCTGGTCTGCGTGTTCCTGATCATGCTGGTCGCATCGATCATCGCCGGGATCATCGGAGCCGCCATCGGCGGCGTCGCCGGCGCGATCGTCGTCGGGATCATCGTCCTCGCCCTCTTCATGCCGGTGTCGGCGCTGGTGGCGAGCACGTTGTTCTTCGATCTCGGCGGCGGCGGGACCATGCCGGCCGGCCAGAGCGCGGTCTGAGCACCGGACCGGATCGGACCTCCGAGGGGGCCGGCCTCGCCGGCCCCCTCTCGTTCCGGGGTCGGAAGTGAGCCGGGTCGGCTTCGACCCGGCCTCCCATCCCGGCGGCGTCTACCGGCTGCTCAACTCGGTCGTGGTGCCGCGACCGATCGCCTGGGTCTCGACCCGCTCGCCCGAGGGCGTCGACAACCTGGCGCCGCATTCGTTCTTCACGATCGCCTGCGCGGAGCCGCCGATCGTCCAGTTCACCTCGATCGGGAGGAAGGACTCCCTGGCCAACGCCACGGCGACCGGTGAGTTCGTCGTCAACCTCGCCCCCGAGCATCTGTTCGAGGAGGTGAACGCCTCGGCGACGGACTTCCCCCCGGACCACGACGAGTTCGCCGAGGTCGGGATCGAGCGGGAGCCGAGCGCCCGGGTTTCGCCCCCGCGGGTCGCAGGCTCGCCGGTGGCCATCGAATGCGTGCTCGAGCGCACCCAGGACTTCGGGACCTCGGTCGTCGTGTTCGGCCGCGTCGTGCTGGTCGCGGTCGCCGAGGACGCACTGGTCGACGGCCACCCCGACATCCGGCGCCTGCGGCCGCTCGCCCGGCTCGGCCGGCGGCAGTGGAGCACGATCGGCGAGGTCCGGGAGATCGCCCGGATCCGCTTCGACGACTGGCGGCAGACCGGCGGCGATTGACCGCGTCAGCGGCCGAAGATGCGGCCGAGCAGCCCTCCCGGCTGGCCTCCGTCGCCGCCGGCGATGCCGCCGAGCCCGCGATTGACGGCGTGTGCGCGCTCGGGAAGCTCCGCGGCTGAGATCGTCAGGATCACGGCCCGCTCGAAGGTGCGCGAGACCTCGGGCGCATCGACGAAGCGAAGCGTCCCCTCGAGATCGATGATCTCGAACCCGTCGAGGATGTGCTCCGCATAGTTGTCCTCGACCCGCCGGACCTCTCCGACCTTCTCACCGCCGTTGTCGTAGACGGGAGTTCCGCGCTCGACGGCGGTGTAGTGGATCGCGGTGCCGTAGTCCTCGCTCATCGCCGCAAAGGATACGACGACGTCGCCCCCGGCTCGCCGCTGCGCTCAGAGCTCGGCGCAGAACGCGGCGATCTCACGCGAGAGCCTGCCGCCCTGCCAGGCCAGCGGGCTCTCCCCCTCCGCCGCGCCGATCATCCGCGCTCGGGGCAGGGCGTCGGCCCATGCGGCCGCAACGGCGTGGGGATGGCCGGGATCGGCGTCGTCGTCACTGGCCACGACCAGCGCGGGCAAGTCGAGCCCGCCGAGCTCCCGGAGGCCCTCGAAGGGCAGCGAACGCGGGACCTCGCGTACGGCCTCGGCGACGGCGGCGAGATCGCGGTGGCGGCTGAGCCGGTCCCGTGCGATCCGGACCAGCGTGTCGTGCCAGTCCGGGTCCAGACCGGTCTCGTAGACGGCGACGAACCCGTCGATCCCCCCTTCCGCGAGCCCGTTCGCGAGGCGGTCCCAGCCGGCGAGCGATTCGGCTCCCAGCGGCACCCCGACGCTCGCCGGCCCGATCAGCACCACCCCCGCCCAGCGCGACGGGTTGCGCAGGGCGAGGTTCGCGATGGTGTGCGCCCCCATCGAGTGGCCCGCCAGGACAGCGCCCTCCGCCCCCGTGGCGGCGACGACCGCGTCGAGATCGTCCGCAAGCCGGTCGTATACATAACTCCCGACCGGGCCGGGATCGCTCTCCCCGTGCCCTCGGGCGTCGTAGGTGATCACCTCGTGACCGGCGCGGGCCAGGGCGCGCGAGCCGTGGACGACGAGGTCGCGGTGAGCCGTGAGGCCGTGCGCGAGGACCACCGGCGGGCCGGCGCCCTCGCGTGATCCTCGCAGGACGACGTCGTCGGCGGGAACCTCGAAGCCGGCGGAGGTCAAGCCGCTGCGCGCGCTTGGTCCAGGGCCGAGCGAAGGTCGTCGGCATCCTCGAACCCGAGGCCGACGAGGGCGACCTTCCGGTAGCGGATCACACCCTCGGGATCGACCACGAAGATGGCCCGGCGGACGAATCCGCCACCCGGCGCGAGGACCCCGTATGCCTTCGCAACCGACTTGTCGACGTCGGCCGCGAGCGGGACGGTCAGCCCGTGTTCGGCGATGAAGCGCAGGTGCGAGTCGACGTCCTGAGGCGAGATGCCGACGACCGCGGCGTCGAGGTCGTCGATCTGGTCGCGGCCGTCGCGGTAGTTGCAGAACTGCTTCGTGCAGGTCGGGGTGAAGTCGCCGGGATAGAACGCGAGCACGACCCACCTACCGCGATGACCGGCGAGGGCGAAGTCGCCTTCGCCGGTCCAGGGGAGGCTGAAATCCGGCGCGCTCTCCCCCACCTTCGCCTTCGCCACCGCTCAGCCCTCGGGTGTCGCCGACTCGATCACGACGGTCTGGCTGGGCGGGCCGTCGGCACCCGGCGTGCCGAGAGCGTCGATCGCCTCGACCGTGTCCATTCCCTCGGTCACCTCGCCGATCAGCGCGTAGTCGGGCGGCAGGCCGGCGTCGGCACCGGTGACCACGTAGAACTGGCTGCCTGAGCGGCCGGGCGGCTCGACCTGGGTCTTGGCCATGGCGACGATTCCCTTCGTGTAGGAGAGATCGGACGGCGGCTTCTCGTCGACGTGATAACCGGGACCGCCCGTGCCCGCCTTGGCGGGATCGGTTCCGAGCGGGTCCCCGCCCTGGATCACGAAGCCGGGGACGACGCGGTGGAAGACCGTGTCGTCGTAGAAGCCCTTCTCGGCGAGGTACTGGAACGAAGCCGCGGTCTTGGGCGACCGATCGTCGAACGTGACGGTGAAGCTGCCGCAGCTGGTGTCGAAGGTGACGCCGGCGGCGGTCGGGGCATCCGCCTTCGGGGCCGGCAGGTCGGAGTTCTTCTTCGGCGGCGGCGGGTCGACGCTTTCGCAGGCTCCACCGGCCCCGGTCGAATCGGCTTCGGTGCCGGTCGTGCCGTCGTCCTCACCGCAGGCGCCGAGCAGCATCGCTGAGGCGAGCAACAGGGCGAGCAGGGTCGGTATCCCTTTCGGCACGCGCGGCAGCCTAACGGGTTGCGATCATGGCGCCATGCCCATCGGCACCGACAGTGAGACGAGCGGCGGACCCTCGTCCCGGGTGAAGCTCGTCGGGCGCGCGCTCAACGCCGCGGTGTCGCACGCGCCGTGGCTGTGGCCGCTCCTGCGAGCCCCGATGACCAGGTACTTCGACGATCTCGCGATCACCTGGGACGACCGCACCGGCGCACCGGGGGTCGACCACCTCGCTCCGCTGGCCGTGGCCGTGACGAAGATCGACCGCCGTCCCGAGCGCGCTCTCGACATCGGTACCGGCACCGGGGTCGCCGCGTTGTTCCTCGCCCGTGAGTTCCCCTATGCCTCGGTCCGGGGCGTGGACGTATCGGAGGAGATGATCCGCCGGGCCAAGGCCAAGGTGGGCCTCGATCCCGACGGCCGGGTGGCCTTCCAGGTCGCCGACTCGGCGGCGCTCCCCTACGGCGAGGGCCACTTCGACCTGGTGACGCTGCTGAATACGCCCCCGTTCTTCGCCGAGATCGCGCGGGTCCTCCGTCACGGGGGGCACGTGATCGTCGCCGCCAGCTCCGGCGACCAGACCCCCTTCTACACGCCCGACGCGGTCCTCCGGCGCGGGTTCGGCCGGCACGGCATGACCACCGTGAAGACCGGCGTCATCGGCCGCGGGTCCTACTTCGTGGCCCGCAAGGGGGACTGAGGATGGGGGCCGGTGGAGCTGGCGCGGAGTACTGCCTCCTGGTCAACCCATCGGCCGGCTCGGGGCGGGCGCTCAAGCGGCTGCCCGCCGTCCGCGAGGCTCTCGGCCGTCGCGGGATGCGCCACCGGATCGTGATGACGAGCGGCATCGAGCACGGCTGCCGCGAGGCCACCGCGGCGGCCTCGCGGGGCGAGATCCCGGTCGTCGTCAGCGGCGACGGGCTGATCGGGAAGGTCGGGGGAGTCCTCGCCGGGACCGGAGCGCCGCTGGGCGTGATTCCCGGCGGGCGCGGCAACGACCTCGCCCGGGTGGTGGGCATTCCCACCGATCCGGCCGAAGCGGTGGCGGTGCTGGCGGCGGATGTGCGCCGACGGATCGACGTCGGCGAGGCCAACGGCGAGCGCTTCCTCTGCATCGCGAGCTGCGGCTTCGACAGCGACGCCAACCGGATCGCCAACGAGACGAAGGTGGTGAGCGGGGCCCTCGTCTACGCCTACGCGGCGCTGAAGGCGCTCTGGCAGTGGCGCCCGGCGCGGTTCACCGTCACCGTCGACGGCAGCGAGACGACCGTGTCGGGGTACTCGGTGGTCGTGGCCAACTCGCAGGCGTACGGCGGCGGCATGTTCGTGGCGCCGCAGGCACGGCTCGACGACGGCCTCCTCGACGTCGTCATCACCGCGGACGTGCCGAAGCGGCGGTTCCTCAGCGGGCTGCCCCAGGTCTTCAAGGGAACCCACGTCGGACGCGACGACGTGACGACCCTCCGCGGCCGCGTCGTCGAGGTCGAGGCCGACAGGCCGTTCGCCGTCTACGCCGACGGCGACGAGCTCACCAGCCTGCCGATGCGGGTGACCCTGCTCGAGAGCGCGCTCGACCTGATCGCCCCGGCGCCGTGACCGGCGGCTCGGCCAGCCCGCTGTTCGCCGCCAAGGTCGGCGTCGCCCGCGCCGTCGGCCGGCTCAGCCGGCGCAGCGGCCGCGGGGGTGGAACGACGCTCCCGGGCCGCGTCCTGCTGCGGATGGCTCCCGATGCGATCTCACGGCTCGGCGGTCGGCTCACCGGCCCGCGGACGGTGCTCAGCGCCACGAACGGGAAGACCACGACGGCGGGAATGCTGGCATCCGCGCTGCAGGCGGCCGGCCGCGAGCCGGTCCACAACCGCGCCGGCTCGAACATGGCCTGGGGCGTAGCCACCGCGTTGCTCGATGGGCACGGCGAGGAGGGCCTCTTCGAGGTCGACGAGGCGTGGCTTCCGCGGGTCGTCGGCGAGATCGATCCGACCCTGCTCGTCCTCGGCAACCTCTTCCGCGATCAGCTCGACCGCTACGGCGAGCTCGAGCGCCTCGCGGACGACTGGGCCGAGATGATCGCGGTGCGGGAAGGGCGCACCGGGTTCGTCCTCAACGCCGACGACCCGCTGATCGCGGACCTGGGCCGGGACCGCGACCTGCGGCGGCGCGAGGGCGTGACCTTCTTCGGGATCGAGGACCCAGCCCAGGCCGTGCCCGAGCTGCAGCACGCATTCGACGCCAAGCATTGCCGCCGCTGCGGTGCCCCGTACGCCTACGAGCGCGCCTTCGTCGGGCACCTCGGGCACTACACCTGCCCGAGCTGCGGAGCCGGCCGCCCCGCTCCGGACGTGTTCGCGACGGGAATCGAGCTGCGCGGCATCGAGGGCTCCGCCTTCCAGGTCCACACCCCGGCGGGACGGCTCGAGATCGAGCTCCCCCTCCCCGGCCTCTACAACGTCTACAACGCTCTTGCCGCGGTGGCCGCCGCCGGCCGGCTCGGCGTCGGCGAGCAGGAGATCCGTTCGGGCCTGCATTCCGTTCGCGCGGCCTTCGGTCGCGTGGAGACCATCCCGGTCGGCGATCGCTCGCTGTCGATCCTGCTGATCAAGAACCCGGCGGGCGCCAACGAGGTCCTGAGGACGCTCCGGCTCGAGGCCGAGCGGGGTGGCGCTCCACTCGACCTCTGGCTCGCACTCAACGACGGGATCGCCGACGGCCGCGACGTCTCCTGGATCTGGGACGCGGACTTCGAGCTCCTCGCCGATTCGGTCGATCGGGTCCACTGCACCGGGACACGAGCGGCCGAGATGGCCCTGCGGCTCAAGTACGCGGGCTGGCCTCTGCAGCGGCTCGAGGTCGTCGAGGGGATCGGGGAGGCGCTCGACGATGCCCTCGCGGCTTCCTCGGGGCGCCTGTTCGCGCTCCCGACCTACACGGCCCTGATCGAGCTCAGGACGCTCCTGACCCGGCGGGGCCTGGCCGCGGAGTTCTGGCGATGAGCGTCACCGCCCCCGGCACGGCCAGCCCTCCCTCCGGCGATCCCGTCGCCTGGCACGATGCCGAGAACGGCGGGTTCGGGGCCGATCTCGACCTCTGGCTCCGGCTCGCCTCCGAGCGGCCCGGCGGATTCGTCGACCTCGGCGCCGGGACCGGCAGGGTCGCCCTTCCGCTCGCCGACGCCGGTCACCCGGTGATCGCGGTCGACACCGACCCCGTTCTGCTCGGGGCGCTCGCCGAGCGCTCGGCCGGGCGCGCCGTCGAGACCGTCCTCTGCGACGTCCGCGCGCTCGATCTCGGACGGACGTGCCCGCTGATCGCCGCCCCGATGCAGCTGCTCCACATCCTCGGTGGTCCCGAGGGCCGGATTCGGGCGATGGCCGCAGTCGCAGCACACCTCTCCCCCGGTGGCAGGTTCTCCGCCGTCGTCCTCGAGGAGCCGCTGCCGCAGGGCGTCGGCACGCCGGAACCGGTGCCCGATGTGCGCGAGGTCGACGGGTGGGTCCACTCCAGCCTCCCGACCGAGGTCAGGATCGACGACGACGGGATCACGATGACGCGCCTGCGGCAACTCGTGGCGCCGGACGGCCGCCTGACCGAGGCCGGGCACGAGGTCCGCCTCGACCGGTTCACGCTCGCCGAGCTCGATGCGGAAGCGGACGCCGCCGGGTTGTGGGTGGTCGGCGCCGAGCGCCTCCCGAGCACGCTCGAATACGAGGATTCCGTGGTCGTTCACATGGAGGTGCGCCGTGTCTGAGCTTCGCCTGCTCGCGCTCTATCCGGAACAGATGAACATCTACGCCGATCGCGGCAACGTGCTCTTCCTCCAGCACCGCTGCGAGTGGCGCGGAATCGGGTTCGCCTACTCCGCGGCGGGGATGGGCGAGGGATTCGATCCGGCCGAGCACGATCTCGTCTACATCGGCGGAGGCCAGGACCGCGATCAGCGCATGGTCGCCGCCGATCTGATCGCCACCAAGCGGGATGCCCTCGAAGCCGCCGTCGCCGGCGGAGTTCCGGGTCTCGCCGTCTGTGGCGGCTATCAGCTGCTCGGAACCTCCTACGAGCTCGGCGAAGAGCGGATCGAGGGGCTCGGGATCGCGCCGCTCCACACCGTTCGCGAGCCCGGTCCGCGGCTGATCGGCAACGTCTCGATCGAGGTCGACCTCGGCAGTGGCCGGCGGGTCCTGGCGGGGTTCGAGAACCACGGCGGGCGGACCTACATCGACGCCGGCGGGCAGCCGCTCGGCCGGGTCATCCACGGCTTCGGCAACAACGGCGGCGACGGCCTCGAGGGCATCGTCCGCGAGAACCTGATCGGCACCTACCTCCACGGCCCCCTGCTGCCGAAGAACGCGTGGCTCGCCGACGAGCTGATCGCACGCGCGATCGAGCGCCGGGAAGGCGAGCGGCCGGCCCTCGAGCCGCTCGACGACGAGCTCGAGGATGCGGCGCATGCGGATGCCGAGCGGGCGGCGGAGCGCGGCTAGGCGACGCCGCTGGAGCCGAATCCGCGTTCACCGCGTTCGCTGGCTCCGAGTGACGCGGCCTCGACCGGCTCGAACGGGGCGAACGGGGCGATCAGCAGCTGCGCGATCCGGGCACCCGGCTCGATCTCGAACTCCGCCTCGCGGTCGGTGTTCAGCAGGAGCACCCGCAGCTCCCCCCGGTAACCCGAGTCGATCAGGCCCGGCGCGTTGACCATCGAGATCCCGTGACGCAGTGCCAGGCCGGACCGCGGCAGGACCAGGCCGGCGTGGCCCGGCGGGATCTCGACCGCGATGCCGGTGCCGATCGACGCGCGCTCCCCGGGCCCGAGCAGCGCCGGCTCGGCGGCGCGCAGGTCGAGCCCGGCGTCGCCCTCGTTGGCGCGCGTCGGCAGGGTCGCGCCGGGCTCGAGCAGGCGGAACTTCAGATCCACGCGATCAGGCGGCCGTTCTGCCGTTGACGGAGTAGGCGGCGAATCGATGCGCGAGCGCCCGCGGAACCCGTGCGCGAACGAGCACTCCGTCCTCCCGGTCCTCGCGCTCGACCTGCCCGGCGACCTCGTGGAGCTCGTTCAGCGTCGCCCCCTCACCGTAGGGAATCAACAGCTCGACGGGTTCGAGCGTGCGTGCGAACGCGCGCTCGATCGCGTCCAGCAGCTCGCCGAGGCCCTCCCCCGTCACCGCCGAGATCCCGACGGCGTCACGTTGACCGACGAGCAGGTCGTGGCGCTCGGGCTCGTCCAGGAGATCGATCTTGTTGTAGGCGATCACCCGGGGCGTCTCCCCGGCCCCGATCTCGTCGAGGACGCTGTCGACGGCCCGCATCGCGGCGGCTCGTGACGGGGCCGTGGAGGACCCGTCGACGACGTGCACGATCAGGTCGGCGAGCGTCGTCTCCTCGAGCGTCGCCTTGAAGGCGTCGACGAGCTGATGCGGGAGCTTGCGGATGAAGCCGACCGTGTCGGTCAGCAGGTACCGGCGACCGCCGTGCTCGAACGAGCGTGTGGTCGGGTCGAGCGTGTGGAAGAGGCGGTCTCCGACGCTCACGCCCGCCCCGGTGATCGCGTTCAGCAGCGTGGACTTCCCGGCGTTCGTGTAACCGGCGAGGGCCACGGTCGGGATGGCAGAGCGCCTCCGCTCGGCCCGCATCGTCTCCCGGCTGCGCTCGACGTGGCGAAGCTCGCGACGCAGGGCCGAGATCCGGTCCCGCGCCAGCCGCCGGTCGGTCTCGATCTGGGACTCGCCCGGGCCTCGGGTTCCGATCCCCCCATCCATCCGGCCGGCGCCGAGGCGCTCGAGGTGGGTCCAGAGGCCCCGCATCCGCGCGAGGTTGTACTCGAGCTGGGCGAGCTCCACCTGGAGCTTGCCCGCGGCGCTGTGCGCGTGGTCGGCGAAGATGTCGAGGATGACGGCGGTGCGGTCGATGACCGGCACCCCCAGCGCCGCCTCGAGGTTGCGCTCCTGCCGCGGCGCCAGCTCGTCGTCGCAGGCCACGAGGTTCGCGCCGGCGCGCTTGACCTCCGCTTTCAGCTCCTCGAGCTTGCCCCGCCCGAAGTACCGGTCGGGGTCGGGCTCTGCGCGCTGCTGGGTCACCCTGCTCAGGGTCGCGACGCCGGCCGTCCGGAGCAGCTCGCTGAGCTCGTCGAGCTCCGCATCCTCCCCGGGGGATCCGCGGACGACGCCGATCGCAACCGCGCGCTGACGGGCGCGCGGGTTGCTGACGCCGGCGCCGCGGAGGTTCGCCGAGATGTCGCCCTGAGTGGCCATGGGTCAAGTGTAGGAGTCGCTGCGCGTTCCGGATAGGGTGCGGGGCCCACCCGTCCCGTCGCGCCCCGCAGGAGGCATGGAGATGAGAAGAAGAGCCCTCGAATACGCGGTCGTGCTGCTCGTCGCGGCCGGGCTGCTCGGCGCCGGCTTCGCGATCGCAGGCGGTTCGGGCGACTCGGGCTCGACCAAGATCGCGACGATCAGGCCGACCGGCGTCGGTCTGCCGCGGGTCGGCATGCACGGGACGGTCGGCGCCGGCGACATCGTTTCGCCGCTGCGGCAGTACCACGACTCCGGGCACTACGAGTCCGATCTCGAGAAGGTCGGCTCGAAGGCGGAGGCGTATCTCGACCGCCGGGTTGCGAAGCTGCGCAAGAAGGCAAGGCAGCGATGCCGGGCCCGCGGCGTCAGCCCGTGCCCGAAGCCCAAGCTCGCGATGGTCCTCGACATCGACGAGACGTCGCTCTCCAACTACGCCGATCTGGCCGCGACCGACTTCACCGACGCGACGGCGGCGCTGACCACGAGCCTGTTCGCGGCCACCTCGCCGGCGATCGATCCGACCCTCGATCTCTTCGGGGAGGCGCGCAGCCGCGGCGTCGCGGTCTTCTTCATCACCGGCCGACCCGACCTCGACGTCGTCCGCGACCGGACCGAGGCGAACCTGACCTCGGCGGGCTACGCCGGCTGGAAAGAACTGGTCCTGAAGCCCGCGGACGCCGAGGGAACCCTCTCCTACAAGTCCGGCGCGCGAGCCACGATCGAGGACGACGGCTACCGGATCGTGCTCAACGTCGGCGATCAGGACAGCGACCTCAAGGGCGGCTACGCGGACAAGGCCTACAAGCTCCCGAACCCCTTCTACTTCATCAGCAACTGAGGGCCGCGTCGAGCCGGCTCAGACCGAGGCGACGGCGAACAGCTTCCATTCCCCTGGGACTCCCTTGAGCGAATGGGAGCCCCGATCCGAGAACTCGATCCCGGAGCCGACCACCAGGTCCTTGACGGTGGAGGAGGCGAGCACCTCTCCGGGCCCCCCGAGCGCACCGATCCGCGCGCCGATGTGCACCGCCATGCCGCCGACGTCGCTGCCGATCATCTCGACCTCCCCGGTGTGAAGGCCCGACCTGAGCTCGATCCCGAGGCCGGCGACCCGCTCGCCGAGCTCGGCCGCGCAGCGAAGCGCCCTCGCCGGCCCGTCGAAGGTCGCGAGGAAGCCGTCTCCGGTGCTCTTGACGGCGGTTCCCCCGTAGGCGCCGACGAGCTCACGGGTGATTCCGTCGTGGCGCTCGAGCAGTGACCTCCATTCGCGGTCGCCGCGAGCCGCCGCGATCTCGGTCGAGCCGCAGATGTCGGTGAACAGGACCGTGGCCAGTGCCCGCTCGTCACGACGGTCGACGACGGCCCCGGTGACGAAGTGCTCGACGGCCTCCAGATAGGCCTCGAAGTCGTCCCCGAAGGAGATCGCGTCGCGCCCGGGAAGCTCGAGCAGGTCGGCATCCGGTATGTGCTCGGCGAAGTAGTGGGCGTGGCGCGAGTCCATGGCCTTCGCCGCCGGGCGATCGAGGACGAGCGTCGGCGCCTGTACCCGCGGGAGGATCTCGCGGACGTCGAGGCGCGCGATCAGCTTCATCCGCTTCTCCATGGTCCCCGGTGACGACGAGAGGCGCTCCCACCTCCCCCACCACTCCTTGAACGCCGGATCCCTCGCCGCCAGGATCGGGGAGGCGTCGACGCCGTTCTCGCCCGTTCCCCAGCGGGCCAGCATCGGCCGGACGAAGTCCCGCTCGCGCGTCTCCTCGTCCTTCCAGCCCCAGTCGTATCCCGGCGCCGCGGTCATCCTCGCCATCGGGTGCATCAGGATCAGGTGGCTGACCCGCTCGGGATGGGTGGCGGCGTAGACGACCGCGAGCATCGCGGCCTCCGCCTGCGCCTCCAGCACCACCCGCTCGCTGCTGCAGGCGTCGAGGACGGCGTTGACGTCGGCCATCTGCTCCTCGAGGGTCGCCGGCACCTCCACCGGATCGGACAGCCCCGCTCCCCGACGGTCGAACGAGATCAGGCGCGAGTGCTCGACATAGGAGTGCATCAGGCGCTTGGCCGGTGGAACGGTGAGCATCTCGATCGTTCCCAGGCTCGGCAGGACGATCATGTAGTCCCGCGGGCCCGTCCCCATCGTCCTGAAGGCGATGTACCGGTCGTCCTCGCTGCGGACGTACTTGACGGGTGGCGCCTCCAACGGGATCAGCTCAGATGCTCGCGCATTCGCTCGACCGCCTCCCCGAGGCGCTCGTCCGGAGTCGTCAGCGAGATCCGGAAGAAGCCCTCGCCGCTGGGGCCGTACATGGAGCCCGGGGAGATGAC
Source organism: Solirubrobacterales bacterium (assembly GCA_020438445.1). GTDB lineage: Bacteria > Actinomycetota > Thermoleophilia > Solirubrobacterales > 70-9 > RHKX01. Next base: position 3,458 of record JAGQUO010000026.1, on the reverse strand, counting down.
GACCGCCGCCTGCTCGAGCACGTGCTCGCAGAACGAGGTCGAGGTGTACCCCTCGGGGACCGGCGCCCAGACGTAGATGGTCCCCTTGGGCGAATCGACCTCGACGCCGATCTCCCGCAGCGCGTCGACGACGAGATCACGACGGCGGGTGTAGATCGCGTTCATCTCCTCCAGCGGCTCCTGCGGCCCGTCCAGCGCGGCCGCACCCGCCAGCTGGATCGCCTCGAACAGGCCCGAGTCGACGTTCGTCTTCAGCCGCCAGTAGGTCTGGATCGCGTCCGCGTTGCCGAGAATCGCCGCGCAGCGCCAGCCGGTCATGTTGTAACCCTTCGAGAGGCTGAAGACCTCGACCCCCACCTCTCCGGCGCCCGGGGTCTGCAGGAAGCTCGGCGCGACGTATCCGTCGTAGGTCGTCTCCGAGTAGGCGTTGTCGTGGACGACGAGGATCTCGTGCTCGCGAGCGAGCTCGACGACCCTCTCGAAGAGCCCGTCGGGCGCGATCGCGCCGGTCGGGTTGTTCGGGTAGTTGAGGAACAGGAGCCTCGCGCGGCGCAGTGCGTCCTCGCCGATCGCCTCCAGGTCGGGAGCGAAACCGAGCTCGGGAACCAGCGGCAGCACCTCCACCTCGGCCCCGGCCAGCACCGGGCCGCCGGTGTACACCGGGTAGCCGGGATCGGACGCGAGCGCGACGTCGCCGGGGTCGAGGAACGCGAAGCAGAGGTTGTAGATGCATTCCTTCGCCCCGATCGCGGGGATCACCTCCGACTCCGGGTCGATCGCCACCCCGAAGCGGCGGTCGTAGAAGCGGGCGAAGGCCTCGCGGAACTCGGCCCGGCCGCGATTGGACGGGTATTTCTGATTCGCGCCGTCTGCGACGGCCGCTCGCATCGCCTCGACCACGTGGTCGTAGGTCGGCATGTCGGGGTCACCGATGCCGAGGCTGATCACGTCGATCCCCGCCGCGCGCTTGTCGGCGACCTTGCGCTCGAGCTCGGCGAACATGTACGGCGGGATTGCCTCGAGGCGCTTGGAGGGATCGGTCAGGGCCAAGGTGGCGCGGTCCTTTCGGGTCGGCTGGTCGGTGCGCGGCTCAGGCTATCTAGGCTTGGAGGCCGGCGATGACCGAAACAGGGGCGAAATGGACGGTTGCCGACATCCCCGGCCAGGGCGGGAGGACGGTCCTCGTCACCGGCGCGAACAGCGGTCTCGGTTTCAGGATCGCGAGCGCTTTCGCCGCGGCGGAGGCCACGGTCCTGATCGGATGCCGCAGCCCCGAGCGGGCACGGGATGCAATCACCCGGATCCGCACCGACGTGCCCGGCGCGGACGTCGCGGACATCCGCCTCGACCTGGCCGACCTCGCCTCGGTCGGGGCCGCCGCGACCGAGGTGGCCGCTCGCGGGCCTCTCGACGTGCTCGTGAACAACGCCGGCGTCATGGCGCCGCCGCGTCGCGAGACGGCCGACGGCTTCGAGCTGCAGTTCGGCACCAACCACCTCGGGCACTTCGCGCTCACCGGCGGCCTGATCGAGTCGCTGCTGGCGTCCGCGGCGCCGCGGGTCGTGAACCTGAGCAGCACGGCACACCGGTTCGGCCGGATCGACTTCGACGATCTCAACTCCGAACGAAGCTACTCGCGTTGGCCGGCTTACGGGCAGTCGAAGCTGGCGAACCTCCTGTTCACCCTGGAGCTCGCTCGCCGCGCGGATGCAGCCGGGACGGCCCTGATCGCGGCCGCCGCTCATCCGGGTTACGCGGCGACGAACCTGCAGACGGCGGGGATCGGCCTCGGACGGATCGGGGCCCTGCTCAAGCCGGCGTTGCTCGCGGGAAACCTGGTGTTCGCGCAGGACGATGCGTCCGGGGCGGTGCCGGCGCTCTACGCAGCCACGGCACCGGGCGTGCATGGCGACGACTTCTACGGGCCTGACGGCCTCGGAGAGATGCGGGGCCGGCATCCCGCGCTGGTCGGCCGAACCGCACGGGCGGCGGATCCCGAGGCCGCTCGGCGCCTCTGGCAGGTCTCCGAGGAGCTGACCGGCGTCGGGTTCGGTCCGCTCGATCGCGTCTGAAAGGCCTCAGAGCGCCGCAAGGCGTTCGATGAACGGGCGCGCGAGCTCGCCGTTGAACACCGGCTCCGCCGTGCCGGTGAGCTCGATCTCGAGCTCCGGCCCGATCTCGACGGTCAGCTCGCCACCGTCGAGCTCGACCGTGATCGGGCTCGGGGCGCCGCGGAGATGTGCCGCCACCGCCGCTCCGGTCGCGCCGGTGCCGGAGGAGAGCGTCTCCCCCACGCCGCGTTCGAAGATCCGGGCACGGACCCGCGAGCCGTCGGCGGTCCAGAAGCTGACGTTGGTCCGGTTCGGGAAGATCGGCGCCCGCTCGATCGCCGGCCCGATCGCCGGCAGGTCGAGGTCCTCGAGCCCGGAGCGGACCTCGATGGCGCATTGCGGGTTCCCGATCGACACGTGCTGGAACTCCATCTCGACGCCGCCGACGTCGATCGACCCGATTCCGTCGATTCCGCCCTCCGGGAAGTCCACGGAGCTGGTCTTCGCGACGCCCATCGCGACGCGTGCTTCGCCCGTGCCCGTCAACGTCGGCGTGACCTCCCCCGCGGCCGTCATGATCGCGAACGTGTCGCGGTCGGTCCAGCCCGCCTCTCGCAGGTAGAGCACCGCCTCGCGGACGCCGTTGCCGGACAGCTCGGCCTCCGAGCCGTCGGGGTTGAAGATCCGCAGATCGGCGACGTGAACGGATGCATCGGCGGGCTCCGACAGCAGCAGGATCCCGTCGGAGTGCATGCCGGTGTGCGGCGAGCAGATCGCACGGATCCGCTCCGCCGTCAGCTCGAACGGCACCTCCGATGCCTCCAGGACGATGTAGTCGTTTCCGAGCGCCTGCCACTTCGCGAATCGCATCGGGCCCAGCCTATGGGTTGGTGGCGGGCGCCGGCTCGGGTGTGCGGGACGTTCGGGGCCGGGTCGGTGGGTGAGAGCTGGTTATGGCTCGGGAAGGGAGGATCGATCGGCCGGCCACCTCCCCGCTTCGAGCTCGGATGCCGGTTTCGACCACGACGTGGTCGTTTTCCGCATCCGAGCGCGCCCCGATGGCAAGAAGCGTCGACTCATTCGTCGGTTCTTACCATCGACCACCTGATCGGGCCATCCGCCCGCCGCCACAAGCCGCCGACCATCCCGTTCCCCAGCCGATACCTCCGTCCGGCGGCCATGGCGTCGCTGCCCCGCACGCCTGCCGACCGCACCCGCTCCGGGATCGCCTGGTCCCCGCGATCTGCCCGCCGCCCCGCCCCGCTAGCCTGAGCGTCTCAGTCCACCCCGAGCAGGAGGTTTCAGCACATGCCGATGGTCCCGATGGTGGTCGAGCAGTCCTCGCGCGGCGAGCGGTCGTTCGACATCTACTCGCGACTGCTCTCGGAGCGGATCATCGTCCTCGGG
>JAGQUO010000025.1 GCA_020438445.1 Solirubrobacterales bacterium | reverse complement strand
TTCGGCTCACCGACGGTCTTCTCGGTCGACCGCATTCGTGGCCGCTGGTTCGGCGTGACGACGCCCGAGCTTCCGAACGGCCGCCTCGGCTGGGTCCGCGCCGACCCGTCGAGATTCTTGGGCGGCTACACCGACTTCCGCATCGCCGTCGACCTCTCCGATCACGAGGCGAGGCTGTGGCGCGGCGACGAGCTCCTGCGGCGCTGGCCGGTGACGGTCGGCAGCCCGGCGACGCCGACGCCCACCGGGCGGTTCTCCGTCACCGACGTCTTCCGCGGCGGCCTCAACCCGGCCTACGGCTGCTGCGCGGTCGCTCTGACCGCCACCCAGCCGCACCTCCCGACGGGCTGGAGCGGCGGCAACCGGATCGCGTTCCACGGGACCGACGGAGCGCTCGGAACCGACGGTTCGACCGGCTGTCTACGCAGTCGCGACCGCGATGTCCGCGCCCTCGTCGAGACGGTCCCGCTGGGCACCCCGGTGACGATCAGGGCCTGAGCCGGTTAGCGCGGGGTGATCCGGACGCGATCTTCGGCTAACCCCCGTCGTCGCCCGCGACGACGCGGACCGGCCACTCCCCCGGGACCCCCTTGAGCGCCTTGACGCCGAGATCGCGAAACCGGAGCCCGGAGCCGACGACGAGATCGGCAACCGTCCCGGTCGTCGCGACCTCGCCGGGCTCGGCGAGTCCCTCGATGCGCGAGGCGATGTGAACGGCGATGCCCGCGATGTCGTCGTCGCGGCGCTCGATCTCGCCGGTGTGGATGCCGGCTCTGGTCGTCAGCCCGAGATCGCGGGCCCGCTCCGACATGGACCGTGCGCAACGGATCGCCCGCGCCGGACCCTCGAACGTCGCCAGCATCCCGTCGCCGGTCGTCTTGACCAGACGGCCTCCGTAGCCGTCCAGCTCGCGGCGCGACTGGAGCTCGAACCGCTCGAGCAGCGCTCGCCATTCCCTGTCGCCGAGCTCCGCCGCGGTCTCCGTCGAGCCGACGAGATCCGTGAAGAGCACGGTCGCAAGGACCCGCTCGGGATCCGGAGCCGGTGATCGCCCGGTCAGGAACTCCTCGATCAGGTCGACGAGCCCATCGAAGTCGCCGGCGCAGAACAGGTGATCGCTGCCAGGGACCTCGACCAGCTCCGCCTCGGGAATCCCGGTCGCGAGCGCCACCGACAGCTCCCGGGGCACGAGACGATCGTCCGCGCGCCTGGTGACCAGGGTCGGCGCCTGAACCGACGGAAGCAGCGGCCGGACGTCGAGTCGCTCGTACATGCTCGCCAGCGTCTGGACGACACCGGGACTGGCCCCGGACCTGAGCAGCCTGCCCCACCACTCCCTGAACTCGGGATCGTCGGCCTCGCTAGGGCCCCAGATCCGGAGGCTGCCGTCGTCACCCCAGGACTCCGCCATCCGCCGCCAGGCATCGTGCATCGTCCCGGCATCGACGCCCTCGGGGAAGTCGTCGGTGGCGACCAGCCGCGGGTAGGTGCCGAAGAGGACCAGCGACGAGACCCGGTCGGGATGCCCGGCGGCGATCATCACGGCGGCGGGGCCGCCTTCCGAGATGCCGAGCAGAGCGGCCCGCTCGGATCCGGCGGCGTCCATGACGGCGATGGCGTCGGAGGTGACGTTCTCGATCGTGTAGGCGCCGCTCCCCCGGTCGGAGAGGCCCATGCCGCGCTTGTCGAACAGGATCACCCGCGCGAAGCGTGCGAGCCGGCCGAAGAAGCGCCGAGCCGCGGGCGACTCGAACATGATCTCGAGGTGTCCGACGAAACCGCCGATGACGAGGAGATCGATCGAGCCGGCGCCGAAGACTCGGTATGCGATCGCAGCGGCACCGCTACGCGCATAGCGGATCTCACCGAACTCGTCCACGTGGCGAGACTAGCGCGCGGCCGAGCATCGGTACGCAGCGAACGGATCGGCCTTGCCCTTGAGCTGGAGCGACACCGCTTCGCCCCGCTCGGACTCGCCGAGGGCAGCCGCCACCCGTTCGGACAGGAGGATCTCGCCTCCGGCCGCCTCTCCCTGCAGGCGCGCCGCCGTGTTGACGACGTCGCCGACGGCGGTGAAGTCGTAGAGCGCACGCTCGCCGATGTTCCCGACGAAGGCCTCGCCGTAGTCGAGCCCGATCCCGACCTGGACGAACGGTCCCTGCTCGGAGCCGTAGCCGACCGCGCGAAGCAGCTCGACCGCTTGGCCGAACATCAGCAGCTTGATCTCATCCTCGGGGATGCCGGGCCGCAGGAACGGGAGGTAGAGGGCCATCACCTCGTCGCCGATCAGCTTGTCGATGATCGCCTCCGGGAAGAACGTGCTCTCGGCGCATTTGTAGAAGCGGCGCAGCAGATCGGAGGTCTCGCGCGGAGTCCGCCCCTCGCTCTCCTCCGTAAAGCCCCTGAGGTCGGCGAACAGCACGCCCGTGTCAACGGTGACGCCGCCGGGAGGCGACGCTTCGACGCACGTGATGCACAGGTTCGGGTTCTTGCGCGACGGCCGGTAGCCGAGCGGGCCGGCGATCAGCCTCCCCACGCCGGCGAACGGTGCCCCGCACATCGAACAGCGTGGGCTCGTGGGCAACCGGAGGAACAGCCGGCTGAGCATCTTGCCCGGCCCCGTGTAATGCATCGTCATCACCGCCGACCAGTCCTCCTCGACCAGTGGCTCTGACCCCGACTTGCCGGCCTCCTTGCGGATCGCGCGCATCGCCATCCGCTGCCAGGGCGTCAGCCGCTGCGGCCCACGGACGGGATCTGGTTCCCCCATGCAGACAAGGTAGACCCCGGTGGAACTCGATGCCGCGTTCAGGCTCCACAGGTGACCCGGCATCGATGGGGACCTGGTTGCGCGAGGAGTCGCCTCCGGCAACCCAAGGGCCGGGACTGCGGGGCTAGCGACGGGGTCAACGCCGGAAGTTCGGGTAGTCCCTCCCAAATCCCGGAAAGGAGGACGATCGATGGCCGAGCCTGCACCAGCTGGGAGCGATGCCTCAGCCGGCACCTACAGGTGCACGAAGTGCGGCTACGAGATCCAGATCGGATCGATCGAGAGCCTGCCGCCCTGCCCGCAATGCGCCAACGGGTTGTGGAAAGCGGTCAACGGAGGCGAGGGCGCCTACGACCCCTACCCCGACCGGGGCGACTGAGGGAAAGACGACGCGGATGCGCTGGAACGCCCGCTCAGCGCAGGCGTTGCTCCGCCCTGTCGATCCGCTTCTTCAGCGAGCGGATCTCCCTGCGGTCGGACGCGATCTTCCGCTTCACGGCCTTGATCCGCTTCCGCAGGGCGTGGCGCCGGCTCGGATCGCCGGCCCGTCGCTTCTTCTCCTTCAGCTTCGCGACCTTGCTCCGGTGCTTGCCGCTCCGCGCCTTCGCCTTGCCGAGCTCGGCACGGAGAGAATCCAGCTTCGCGACGGCAGCCTCGTAGCCGTCGGTCTGGAGCTGCGCGATCGTCAGCAGGTTGCCCTCGGCGAGGTTGACCTCCGGCACGTGGTAGTTGGAGCCGGAGGCGACGAGCGCCCCGAGATCGAGCCGGGTGTCGCCGGGCAGGTCGGTCGTCGAGATGTTCAGCCAGTGGGCGCCGTCCTTGCGCTCGCAGCTGACCTCGTAATAGTCGGGCTGTGACCTCCAGGGAGCCGCCGTCTCCTCGTCCGGCGCGCCGGTCAGATAGTCGAAGTCGACGAGCGGCAGCAGTCCGCCGTCGCCGCCGTCGAGCCGAGCCGGGTCGGTGCACATCACCTCGTACTTCGCGGCATCGGGACGGGGCTCGGGATAGATCCAGTAGCCGAGGTTGAGGCGGGAGAACTCGGAGACGGCCGGCGGCTCGCCCTTGTAGGTCGAGTACGCGATCACGCAGCCGAACTCGCCGACCTTCGTGCAGGCGGGCACGTTCTCGAACAGCCCGCCGACCGGCTTTCCGATCGGAACGCTGATGTTGGCCCCCGGCGCGATCGCGCCGACGAAGCGCTCGCGCAGCTTCGGGTTGGTGTCGACCAGCTCGTCGATCAGCCGGGCCGTGTGGGCCGAGCCCTGGGAGTGGCCGAGGAGGATGAACCCGCGGCCGTCGTTGTAGTTCTTGAGGTAGTCGCGAAATGCGGCCTTGGCGCTCTTGTAGGCGGTCCCGACCGAGGCGTTGTAGGAGGTCTGGTCACCGTTCAGGGTCACCTGCCGGTACATCGGCGCGTAGACGTCGCAGACCGTGGAGAACATCCGCGCCTGCTGGACGACGACACGCCTGATCGGCGGATCCTTATCGAGGTTGGCGTTCGGCCCGGCCTGGTCGCTCTGGGTCGGGTAGAGGTAGAAGCAGTCGACCGGCGCATGCTTCGGACGCGAGTAGCCGAGCGGGTGGGCCTCCTCGCCCGGGGGCGGAGTCGTCTCGCCGTCGATCGTGCCGGCGCAGAGGTCGTCCGACTGACCGGGCTTGCAGATCCACGTCGTGTCGGCGGCGCTCGCCATCGCCGGGGCGATCAGCCACACCAGCCCGAAGACTGCGGCAAGGCCGAACAGGATCAACCGGCTACGACCGTCTTCGACTCTCGACACGCTCAGACTCCTCCCGCGCTGACCAGCGCGATCCGCTCTCCAGGTTCCCCTCGCCGGAACCCTAGGGCAAGCGCTCGCCCGATGAGCCGGGTCGTCGTTCACGGCCATCCACCAGGTTCTCCTGGCGAACGACCTCGCCGCGATCGAATCGCGTGGTCTGGACGATCGCGTAATCGAGCGCCTCCGGGTCCCGCGAGCTTCCGTGCCGCAGCCGGGCGGTTCGCCTCGCGACGCCTCCTCCGCTCTCGACCACCTCGAGGTTCTCGATGCGGTTGGTCTCGTAGTGCTCGAAGACGCCGGTCCAGTAGCGCATCACTTCCACCTTGCCGCGGATGAGAGCCGGTCCGCTCAGCGGCGGCGGTGGGATGTATTCGACGTCGGCGGCGAATGCGGCGAAGACGACTTCGAGATCGCCGCGGTTGAAGGCATCCCGGGCCCGGTCGAACGCCGACCGCAGGACCGCGATCCGCACCGGGCCCGGCGCCGCGAGCACTGCGCGGGTCACGAGGCGCGTCAAGGCGGGAACGGCGAGCTCGAGGCGATCGACGGCCGGACGCCCGGCCGGCTCCCGCTCACCCATCGGCGGCTGCTGCCGGCGGCTCGCGTCCGGCCCCCGCCGCCGCCAGATACCCGCCGAAGGCGACGAGCCAGAGGACGACCGGATAGGCGACCCAGCGCTCGATCCCGCCGATCCCGAGCGAGGTGTCCCCGAGCGGCCCGCTGAGCACGAGGCTGAGCAGGGCGATGGAACCGAGCGCCACGGCGATCCACCGAAACGGGGTGCTCGTCACCCGGCCGCTGAGGACGGCCGCGATTCCCCCGCTCGTGAAGGCGAGCATCGCGGCGATCGGATGGACGCCGGACGAGCTCGGCTCGCCGTTGATCTCCTCGCCGGGAAAGATCCCGACCGCGAACACGCTGACCCCGAGCACCGCGACGGCGACCGGGACGGCCCGGCCCGGAACGACTCGCCGCAGAAACCAGGCGCCGCCGGCGATCAGGATCCCGGTCGCGACCATCGTCAGGTTGAAGATGGTCGCCGAGGGCTCCCGGACGACGTCGCCCGGCTGCCAGGTCGATCCGAGGTCGCTGATCGTGTTCGCGTCAGTCTCGTAACCGACGGTGAACAGCGCCTCAGCGGTGATGATCCCCATCAGGATCGAAACCCCGGCGAGCATCAGGAGTGCCCCGGCGACCGCCGGGGAGCGGGCGTCCCGCTCTTTCGTGATCTCCACCGCGCCCGGGCACCGTCCGTCCATCGGCTGGATTCTGCCCGCGGAGACGGCCCGGCGACTCGGCGGTTGCGGCGGAACCGCGCGCGTAGCCGCCACGGGGGACGGGTCCTTCCTGACTCTCGCCGGCCGCTTCGGCCGACAGCGCCGGCGCGATTGCGATTGCCCAGACCCGTTTTCCGGGCGTCGAACGGCTTGGACCCGGCGCAACCAGTTCGTGCTACGGGCTGGGCCGGCTCCGGCCACCCGAGCCCGGCCTTCTCTTCTCGGTCCGGATCACCCTGAAGCGGGCCACCGAAGCCGTTCCCAGATTGCCCGCTCGATCCGTTGCCCGCACCGCGATCGTGTGCCTACGCCCCCTATGCCCCTTCGAGCTCACGACAGCTGCATAGGGAGAGCTGCAAGGCTCGTACCTTCGGTGATCAAGCTTGCAGCGAAAACTGGCATCAGGATCAGAGCTGAATGCGGCCTTGACCCTGGCCACCTTCCGGCTCGTCTTCACCTTTCGGTTCGGCTGCCCCCTGATCGTTGTCACCGGGGGTTGGGTGTCGACGGTGAAGCTTCGACTCGCGGGTGTCGGATCGACGTTGCCCGCGCCATCGGTCGCAGCAACCTCGAAGGCATAGGTACCGTCGGCGAGCCCTGCGTATTGCAGCGGGCTCGAGCAGGCAGCGAACGCCGTGGGCGAGCCCGCACCTCCCCCGAGCCGACACTCGAAGGTCGCACCGGACTCGTTCGCGGAGAACGCGAAAGTCGGCGAGCTATCGCTGGTGAGGCCGTTCGGCCCGGAGACGATCGTTGTCAACGGCGGGGTACCGTCGACGAGGTGTGGAGCGCTGGAAATGCTCGTTGAACCGGCCGCATTCGTCGCCGTCACGACACAACGGTAGGTCCCGTCCTCGGTCGCCGTGATCGAGTCCGATCCGGCCCCCGGCAGGTCGGCACCGTCGCGGGTCCATCGGTAGGAAAGCGAGCCCTCGGGTGCCCGGTACATGAGCGCCTCGATCGAATCGCCGGCCCAGGTGCCGGCCGAGCAGTCGAGCGCGGTTCCCGGCTGAGCGCCGCCACTGACCTCAGGTGGCGCCGTCGCCGCCGGAGTCTTCAGGATCGCCGGCAGGTTCGGCTTGCTGATCGGTGCCCCCGAGGTGTTCAGGTCCTGCCCCCCGGAGCCGTCGAGGGCGGCCGAGGAGATCGACGGACCGTTCCAGTTCGCCCAGTAGATCCGACCCCTGTCGGGGTCGATCGCGACGCCATGGACCCCTTTGGTCGCGGCACCGGTCGTATCGAGCGTCGAGACCCCGGTCCCGTCGAGGTTCGCGAACTGGATCAGGTGCCTCTGGCCGAAGTCCGACCAGTAGATCTTCCGCGTGAGGGGATCAATCGCGGTGCCCTCCGGCCCCTCGCCGAGGGGACCGATCTCGATGACATCGCCATCGCCGGAGCCGTCGAGGTTCGCGTACGAGATCGACATGCCGGTACCGCCTGAGAAGTTCGACCAGTAGACACGGTGGGTGAGCGGATCGATCATCGTTCCCCGGGGCTCATCGACGGTGGCGTTCGCGATATCAAAATCGCCACCGACGCCGCCTCCGCTCCCGTCGAGTTGGGCCCACGAGATCTTGTCGACGACGTGGTTTGGCCAATAGAGCGTGCCGTAGGGTCCGGCCGTGGGGTCGATCGCGAGACCGTGTGGGGCGTCGACCGTCGCGCCGGTGATCGCGAGATCGCCGCCACCGGACCCGTCGAGGCGAGCGTAGGAGATCGTCGTCCCGGAATCGCCACCCCAGTTCGCCCAGTAGACGAGGCCCCTAGAGGGGTCGAGAGTCAGACCCATCGGACCGTCCACCGTTGCGCCGGTGGTATTGACGGTGCCGCCGCCGCCGTCGCCGTTCAGATCGGCCCAGGCGATCGAGTTGGTGTCGTAGTTGGACCAGTAGACGCGGTCAGCTGCGTGGGCTCGGGGCGCGGCGATCAGGAAGAAGAGAGCGACTAGACAGAGCCCGAGGAGTTGGGCAATCCGTGCCGTCCGCGTTCCTTCGAGCGGGCTCATCTGGTCTCCATTCCTAGCGCGCTCCATCGCCTGTTTGCGAAGCATCCGCGGCGCAGGACAATAGCCGACGGCGAACGGTGCGCTCACCGGTCCCACCCGACGACAGCCGATCCCACCGCTGCCCGTCGGTCGGAACCTGCGGCTAGCCCCACCAGTCGCGCCGGCCCTCGACGTCGCCGCGCGGATCCTCACCGAGATTGGGGGCGCCGATGACGAGGATCTCGAGGCCGTCGGGCCCGGCCTCGTAGCCGCGCCAGGTTCCGGGCGACACCCGGACCGCGTCCCATCGCTCGAGCTCGACGACCTCGTCGTCGAGCTTCATCCGCCCGCTCCCGCCCACGACCACGTAGACCTCCTCCTGCCGCCGATGCGTGTGGCCGTAGGGAAACCGGGAGTTGGGTGGGATTCGCTGGTAGCTCAGGCCCGACTCCTCGAGCCCCAGCGCTTCGGTCGCGAGGCGGAACTCCAACCCCGGCGCACCGTCGAAGTTGGATCCGACGTCCTCCGGGCCCTCCTTCAGATTCCTGTGCGTGAACGGCATCGTCACAGACGCTACCGGCCCTCCGTCGGGCATACGGGGAACGCGACAGCGACGGACCCCGCCGGGGCGGGGTCCGTCGTCGTCTCGCCGGGCGGGGCGGTCTCGGTCGGGCGAAGCCCTACTTGACCTTGGCCTCGAGCAGCATCCAGCAGCCATCCTCGGCGTCCCAGGTCCGCTTCTCGCCGACCTTCTTCAGCGCCGGGCTGAGCTGGAGGTTGTTGTCGCCGCCGCTCGAGCAGCGCAGGGTGCTGGTCTCCCTGGCCTTGATCGCCAGGTACTCGCCCTTGTGGACGGGGACGTGCACCTTGAACTTCTCGACCCGGTAGGTACCGACCGGGCCGCCGTAGCCCTGCTGGCCCTCGTAGTCGATCCGGGGGCCCTTCTGCTTCAGGATCACGTCGCCCAGGTTGTTGAGCTTCACGACCTGCAGCTTGAAGTGGCCGGCCTCCTGCGCGATCAGGCGCAGCTTCTTGATGTAGCCACTGTGGGGGGCACCCTCGCGCCCGGGAGCGCCGTAGGCCTCGTTGAGGACCCAGGTGCACTGCTTGCCGGGCTGGTAGTCGCACTTGTGTGCCGGCCCCGCGTTCGAGGGCTGCACGTTCTTGTTCAGGTCCGAGCCGAAGTACCCGGAGCCGCCGTTGCCGCTCGCCGGCGCGACTGCGACGACGAGGGCGACGAGCGCCCCGAACAACGTTGCGATCCGAGCGAACCTGGACGTGGTCATCGTGTTCATCTTGGTCTCCTCCTTGATCTCGCTTGCAAATCGGTTTCCCGATGCAACGAGTGTCGGCCGGGGCCGCCTCAGCGGCCAGGGACCGAAGGGTGGAACCGCGCCACAGACGGGTGTGGTCCGGGCCACCCCGAGGGGAGGGCGAGACGTTCGCGGCTAGAGCTCGGCCACCGCGATCGTGCCGGCGTCGCGGAGGGCCTTCCCCTCGGCGCCGAGCTCGCTCAGCGGCCGATACGGAAGTGCGTGCTGGTCGATCCCGAGGTCCTCCGCATCCGCGGGATCGAGCCGCTCGACCAGCGGCTTGGACGCCAGGATCGCGCCGCCTGCGGCGACGGCCTCGATCCGTGCGGCTTCATTCATCTCGTCCCCGAGCGCGGTCACCTCGAGCCGGCCTCCGTGGGAGACCTGCCCGACCATCAGGGTCGCCCCCCAATGCAGGCCCACGTTGACCCGAATCTCGGTCCCTCCGTCGGCGATCAACATGTCGGCACCGGCGCGGATGGCACGCGCGGCGCGAATGGCGCCTGCCGCTGCGACGCCTTCGTCGCCGTCTTCGACGACGAACAGCGCCGACCCGCCGTCGCCCGCGTGCTTGCCGGTGATCCCGTGGTTGGAGGCGACGGACTCGTCGATCAGATCGGTCAGCGCCCGGATCAGGCCGAAGTACGCCTGCGACGAGAGCCGGCGCGAGAGCTCGCCGGATCCCTCGAGATCCGCGAAGAGGATCGCCGCGGGGCGCCGGCCGGGCTCGCTCAGGCGGCCGATCCGCTCGAGGACCTCCTGCTCCCCGCGCGCCAGCCTCGCCGCCAGTGTCGCCTGCAGCGCCGGCCGGTAGATCACGACGACGCCGAGCAGCGAGCCGTCGCTGTCGAAGGTGCGCTGGTAGAGGATCTCGACCTCGCCGGACCAGGTGTTGAGCGACCGCTGGCGGTCGGGGAAGTGCATGGGCAGGGTCGTGAGCAGCGGTGCCGGCTCGGACGGACCGATCTCAGGCGCGACCTCGCGGTACGGACCGAAGACCTCGGCGAAATCGGGGTCTTCGGGCGGCACGTCGGCGACGATCAGCGGAACCACCTTCTCGGCGAACTGCTGGAGGCTTCCTTCGTCCGGACCTCCCCAGACCCCGGGGTACTGCAGGTCCCGGGCGATGAGCGACAGCCCGTAGACCCGCTCGGCATCTTCCGTCGGGACGGCGTTCATCCGGCACATCTCGGTCGTGACGAAGACGATCCTCCACTTGCGGTCGTACAGCTCGGCAACCGCGCCGTTGGCCTCCAGCGTCTCGGCTATGGCTCGCAGCCTGGGATCGTCCGGAAGCGGCGGGGTCTCGTCCACCGGACGATCCTAGCCGGGCCGATTCACTCGAAAGGCCGGGTCGGCGACGCCGGCTAGGAGTTCCGGGCCGGCCCCGGACCGTCCCTGTAGACGAGTTGCACTTGGACCTTGCGGACGATCTTCACGCCACCCAAGAGGTGAAACTTGGCCCGGATCTTTGCCGTCAGCTCCATCCCGCGCTTCATCGCCTTTCGGACGATGCGACGTTGGCCCGGGTGGCTCTGACTCAACGTGAAGGTGTGTGACATCCCGGCCCTGCGCGGACCCATGCGGATGGGATCGAAGTAGGTGTTCACACCCGAGACCCTTATCCGTCCGGTCAGACGAAGCCGATCCAGCGGCGCCACCGAAGCGGTCGTAACGTGGACGAACACCTTCTTGCCCTGTTCCTGCGGCGACTCGGCCTTCAGGCTCACCGGCTGTGCCGCGCCGGCGGGGACGGCACAGACGCCATATGCGAGCAGACAGGCGACCATGGTTCTCTTGGCCGTGGAGCCCACCTCGAGAATGGTATCCGCAGCCGCGGGCCTTCACCCCCGGTCCTGGTCGTCGCGTCGCCATTCCGGCGGCGGTTGGCGATGGGCCGGCCTGGACTCGAACCAGGGACCTACGGATTATGAGTCCGCTGCTCTGACCAACTGAGCTACCGGCCCGGGGCGACGTTTGGCGCTTGCCTAGGTGGCTCGGGCCTCAGGTCGTCGCGGCTCAATCGGGAAGTCAGGGCCCTGACCTCGTCATTTGTGCCCATTCGTGCCCAATCGAGTGCCCGATCATAGGCCTCAAGGTAGTCGCCAGAAAGGCGGTCCCGGCGGGTCTCGGGCGATCATCGATTCAACGGCAGGCGTCGCAGAGACCGCCGCGCCGGCTACCAACACCGCGGGTTCAACTCGGCGGGGCAAGAACGTCTGGCGGTCGCCCTACCAGCAGCCGGCGACAGGAGACCGTGAGGACTTGCTGCGGATGACCTTCGAGCTTGGCGCTGTCGCGGAGACTCTTAGTGTCTGCCGCGATACTGGAAGCGATGTCGAGCCGAGACCAGGAGCTCATCGCCATCCTGCGGCACGCCCTCGATGCCGGCAATCGAGGCGACTTCGATACCGCGGTCGCGATGGTCACCCCCGACGTCGAACTGATATCGAGGGGCGGTTTCACCAGCCTGCGTGGAGCCGACGCGCTCCGAGCCTGGTTGGAGCCAAAGACGATGGAGGACGTCCTGTTCGAAGTGGAGGACATCGAGGTCGTGGGCAGCAACGTGCTCGCCCGGCATCGTGTCCGGGGTCGTGGAGTCGCAAGCGGTATCAGCCTTGAGATGCGGTTCTGGGCGGTTTGGACATTCAATGAAGCCCGCCTCCTAACCCGGGTCGTAATGTTCCGCCCCGACGAAGCAGCGGCGGCACGCGAGGCCGCCGGGCTGTCGGAGTAGGCGATGTCGGAGGAGAACGTGGAGATCGTTCGCAGGGTTCTCGAAGCCTGGAACCGCTCCGACTTTGACGCGGGACTGGCTCTTTGCGACCCGAACGTGGTGATCGACCGCTCCCGGTCCCTACTCGATGCACGCGTCTATCGCGGGCTCGATGAGGTTGCGCGTTTCACGGACGATTGGAGAGCAACCTGGGCCTCGACCCACTGGGAGATTGACGAGTTCATCGACGCCGGCGATGACGTTGTTGTCCTCGGTCGCTTTCAGGGAATTGGCGTCAACAGCGGCGCGCCCGTTGATGCCACTTTCGCCCAGGTGATGACAGTCCGCGACGGGAAGCTCGTGCGCGGTGTGCTGTTCCAGAGCCGAGCCGAGGCCCTCGAAGCAGCTGGGCTGTCGGAGTAGGTGTACGCGCCCTACAACGTCGGCCCGACTTCGCTCAGGTAGCCGTCCGGGTTCTCGGGCGGTCCGGGATGAGATCGCCAAGAAGAGCTCGCTCGCGAAAAACAAGCCGACGGCGTCCTCGCACAGAACGTCAGTCGACCGAGAGGCTTCGCAGCCGGCATCTCGCCGGCCGGTTCAGCGGCCCGGAGCGGCCGACTCGAGGCCCGCCGCTCCGAGTCCTGTCCCTAGCCGAAGTCGAGCACCTGGAAGCGACTCGAGTCGACGGTCGAGTCGGGGGTGCAGTCGCCGTTGGATCCGAGGTTGATCGTCATCTCGTTCTGCTCGGGCTGCTCGGGCCCGATCTCCGGCTGGGCCCCGAGGCTCGCCGTGAGCTCCTGAGCCGTGGTCGAATCGGTCCGGAGCTGTCCGCCGCCGACCTGGACGCCGTTGAGGCGGATGTCGAAGTAGACCTCGCAGGCGCCGGATCCCGAGCCGTCGTAGGCCAGCGTCGCGGTCGCCTCGCCGAAGATGACGTTGATCTGCCCCGGGTTCTGCGTCCACGTCCCGCCGTCGACCGGGTACGGGCCGAACGATCCATCGACCTCGGCGGAGCCCCCGGTGGGGTCGGCGACGAAGAAGACGGGCACCTCGAGCTTGTCGGGGCTCACGGAGCCGTCGGCGATCGCCGTGCCTCCCACCGCTGCGCGAGCCAGCTGCTTGGCGCGGACGGAGTCGGCGTCGAGCCGCTTGGCGGTCACGGCGCGCGGGGCGATCTTCCCCGTCGTCACCGCGTTCTTGGCGATGTTCTTCGTGTCGATGCGCGATGCGGCGTAGACGGCTCCCCCGGTGAGGGCGAGGAACAGCGCCAGTGTCGAGACGACGTTGGCGTAGGTCAGGCGTCGATGGCGGAGCATTCGTGGTCCTCCCAGTCATCCGTTTCAGGCTTCGTGCACCGATCGGCGGGACCCCACCACGCCCTGAGGCACGTGCCGAAAGCCCGACATCCGTCCGCCGGCCCCCTCGGTCCTGGGCGCTTTCGCCCGCCTGGCCATAGGATCGCCCGCCGTGGCCGCAGACGACAGCAGCGCCGACGTCCGCCCCGAGCTCGCCGAGCTCCGCGAGCGCAAGGCGCTGCTCGAGGACGATGCCCGTCAGGATGCGGTCGCGAAGCGGCATGCGTCCGGCCGCCGGACGGCGCGCGAGAACCTCGCCGACCTCGTCGATCCCGGCAGCTTCGTCGAGTACGGCGGCCTCGCGATCGCCGCACAGCGCGCGCGCCGCGAGGTCCGCGAGCTGATCGAGCGGACGCCGGCCGACGGCCTCATCGGCGGCACGGCCACGATCAACGGCGAGCGCTACGGAGAGCGGGCCGGCTGCGCGGTCCTCTCCTACGACTACATGGTGCTCGCCGGGACCCAGGGCGTCTTCGGGCACCGCAAGAAGGATCGCCTGTTCGAGCTGATCGAGCGGATGCGGCTGCCGACCGTGATCTTCGCCGAAGGCGGCGGCGGGCGGCCCGGCGACACCGACTACCCGGTCGTCTCGGCGCTCGACACCCGTGCGTTCGCGCTCTGGGCGCGGATCTCGGGCCTGGCCCCTAGGATCGCGATCGTCGCCGGCCGCTGCTTCGCCGGCAACGCGGTCCTCGCCGGCAGCGCCGATCTGATCGTCGCGACCGAGGACATCGCCCTCGGCATGGGCGGGCCGGCGATGGTCGCCGGGGGCGGGCTCGGCGAGTTCGCCCCCGAGGAGATCGGCCCGATAGGCACGCAGTCACCCAACGGCGTGATCGACGTCCGCGTCGCCGACGAATCTGCCGCGGTCGCCGTCACCAAACAGCTGCTCGGCTACTTCCAGGGCCGGGACGAGCGTTGGAACGAGCCCGATCCCGGCCTCGCCCGCGAGGTGGTCCCGGAGAGCCGGCGCCGCGCCTACGACGTCCACAAGGCCATCGGCGCGATCGTCGACGCCGGCTCGGAGACCTACCTCCGCGACGAGTTCGCGAAGGGGATGCTCACCGCCCTCGCGCGGATCGAGGGACGACCGGTCGGGATCGTCGCCAACAACCCGATGCAGATGGCGGGCGCGATCACCAGCGACGGCGCCGACAAGGCGGCGCGGTTCATGCAGCTCTGCGACGCGTACGAGATCCCGATCCTGTCGCTGATCGACACCCCGGGAATGATGGTCGGGCCGGAAGCCGAGGAGACCGCTCTGGTCCGCCACTGCTCGCGTCTGTTCAACGCGGGCGCGAACCTGAGGGTGCCGCTGATAGCGGTGATCCTCCGTAAGGCCTACGGCCTCGGCGCCCAGGCGATGGCCGGAGGCGGCATGCACGAGCCGCTGCTGACGGTGGGGTGGCCGACCGCCGAGCTCGGTGCGATGGGACTCGAGGGCGCCGTGCGGCTCGGCCTCCGCCGGGAGCTCGAGGCGATCGCCGACCCGGACGAGCGGGAGCGGCGGGTTCGCGAGGTGACCGAGCACGCCCACGAGCACGCGAAGGGCCTGAACGCGGCGACGATCTTCGAGCTCGACGACATCGTCGACCCGGCCGACACGCGGCGGCTGGTGTCGGCGACCCTGACCGCCGCGGCCTCCCGGCCCCGGCGCCCTGGAGCCCATCGGCCGGTCGACACCTGGTGACTGCGGCGCCGAGCGGGCGCTTCCGGCGCCCTCCGCGGCCCGGTCGCCGGCCCGCCGGTCACGCCCGGCTAGAGTCGCCGTCGTGGCCGAGCCGATCCCACCCGACGTCACCGAGCGGACGGCGCTGGCCGGGGAGCGGACGCTCCTCGCCTGGTGGCGGACCGGGCTGGCATCGCTGGCGGTCGCGATCGCGGTCGGCCGGGTCGTGCCGGAGCTGGCATCGACGAGGACCGTCTGGCCCTACACGCTCATGGGCGTGGCCTACGCCGTCTACGGGATCGCGCTGATCGTCTACGGATCCGCACGCGGTCGCGACGTCGCCCTGGCCGCGCAGCGCGGCGAGCTCAGCGCGACGCGGCCGGCCGTGATGAGGTGGATGGCAATCGCCGGGATCGTGCTCGGGCTCGGCACCGTCGGATTGATCGTCATCGGCTGAGGAGGGGATTGGGACGTGAAGAAGGTCAACATCGGAGCACCCGGATTCGAGTACGACGAGGGGGACCCGGAGGGCTTCCGGGCCGGCATGTTCCGGCCGGGCCCCGGGCTCGGGGCAGCCAAGCTCGGGCTCAGCGTCTACGAGATCCCGCCCGGGCAGTCCCTCTGCCCGTACCACTTCGAATACGGCGAGGAGGAGTGGCTGCTCGTGCTCGACGGCGAGGCGACGGTCCGTCACCCGGGCGGCGAGGAGGTGCTCGCCGCGTGGGATCTGACCTGCTTCCCGCCCGGTCCCGAGGGCGCCCACGAGGTCCGCAACGACAGCGCCGAGACGATCCGGATCCTGATGTTCTCGGACATCGTCACCCCGACCGCGACGTCCTATCCGGACAGCGGCAAGATCGGCATCTGGACCGGCGACAAGGAGGACGACGTGATGGTCCACCGTTCCAGCAAGGTCGGCTACTTCTCGGGCGAGCCGCGGCTCGAGCAGGGCGAGTGAGCTTCGAAGGCCTCCCGAACTCGCGCCAGAGCCTCCTCGGGATCTCCCACGAGGGCGACGAGGTCTGGCTGATCCGCGGCATCTCCCAGAAGCAGTACACGTGCCCGGGCTGCTACGGCGATGTCGAGATCGGCGAGGACCACGTGATCGCCCAGACCGTGATGAAGCTCGGAGGCACCGAGCACCGGCACTGGCACCGCGGCTGCGCGAAGCGGATCCTCGAGCCCGGGCTGAGCCGGGTGAAGGCGGTCAGCTCCCGCGAGTCCGGCCGCAGCAAGCTCGAGAGCCGCGGACGCAGGCCCGCCGGCAAACGCGGGCGCCGGACGCCGCGGCGCTGAGGGGCCTCAGTTCGAGGTCGGCTGGACGCCGGAGTCGGCGTCGGCCTTGTCGATCGCATCCTCCAGCTCGGACTTGCTGAAGGCGCCCTCGATCACGGTCGAGATCTTCCCGTCGGAGTCGATCACGAACAGCCACGGCTCCGACGGCAGGCTGAAGTCCTGGACCTGGGGGCGCGGGCCCTTGTTCGGGTCGTTGTCCACGTAGATCTCCTGGTGGATGTACGCGGCGTCGTCGGGACGCTCGTTCTTGACCTCTTCGGCGATGTCGACGACCGGGCCGCAGACGCGGCTGGTGCAGAGCGCCGGGGTCGCGAACAGCAGGACGACCGGCT
This sequence comes from Solirubrobacterales bacterium, assembly GCA_020438445.1. Classification (GTDB taxonomy): domain Bacteria; phylum Actinomycetota; class Thermoleophilia; order Solirubrobacterales; family 70-9; genus RHKX01. The sequence goes on along the minus strand of JAGQUO010000025.1, from coordinate 11,596 downwards.
TCTTGCCGAGCACGTCGGCGTAGTCGACGTCGTGCATCGAGCTCGGTGGTTGCCGGGTGTCGATCTTGGTCAGGTCGCCGCCGACGTCCTCGGCCGTCTCCGTATGCATCGCCGGGGCCTTGTCACCGACCGCGGGGACGCCGGCGTTCTTGCCGACCACGGCGCTCGGAACCCGCGTGTAGGAGTAGGAGCCGTCGTCGCTCCGAATCATCGCGAGGATCTGCCACTCGCCCTTGCCGGGCATGTCGACCTCGGTCGTGTAGAAGTACTTGGCCGCATCGGGGTCCTGGGTCGTCGTCTTCGACGCGAACGCTCCCGGGGTCGAGAGCGAGTGGGCTTCGGCCGGATAGGGACCCTCCGCCTTGCCGTTCGGCTGGGCGGCGTAGATGGCGACCTGGGCGTCCGAGACGGTGCCGTGGTCGACGGTGAACACGCCGAAGCCGTAGCGGTTCTTGCCCTCGCGGAAGACCTGCTGGGTCGGCGCGACGACGAGGTCGCTCTGGGTCGCCTCGGAGGCGAGCTCCTGCAGCGTCTTGCCGTCCGTCGCCGGGAAGTCGTCGGCACTGGGCGCGGCGGTCGTCGCGGAGCTCGAGTCGGAGTCGCCGCCGCAGCCGGCGATCAGCGCCAGGGTGAGCGGAAGAGCGAGGAGGGCGAGGGCACGTGGTCTCTTGCGTTCGGACACGGCGGCGAATCCTAGAGAAGCCGGTTCGTCTACTCGCCGGTTAGGCTCTCCGGCGCAAGCGAACCGAGAAGGAGTGAGGGTGGCGGACCGAGCAGCACTGGTGACCGGAGGATCGAGCGGAATCGGCTTGGCGATCAGCCGGGCGCTCGCCGAGGACGGCTATTCGGTGACGATCTCCGCCCGCCGTCCGGACAAGCTCGAGGCGGCGGCGAGGCTGCTCGCCGACGAGGGCCTCGACGTGACCCCGCACCCGGCCAACGTCGCCAGCGAGGAGGAGATCAAGGCGCTGATCGGGGCGCACCGCGAGCGCTGCGGCCGGCTCGACGTGCTCGTCAACAACGCCGGCGTCGGGATCGGCAGCGCGATCGACGAGGTCGAGACGAAGAAGCTCGACATGCAGCTGGACGTCAACCTGCGCTCGTACGTGATCGCGATGCGGGAGGCGATGCCGCTGCTGAGGGTCGCCGGCGAGGAGCACGGCAAGGCGCTGATCGTCAACACGGCCTCGATCGCGGGCAAGGGCGGCCAGGGATGGCTCGCCGTCTATTCCGCCAGCAAGGCCGGCGTCATCGGACTGAGCCAGGCGACGCAGATGGAGGTCGCCCAGGCCGGGATCCAGGTGACGGCCCTCTGTCCCGCCTTCGTCGACACGCCGATGACCGAATGGGTCCAGGGACAGGTGAAGCCGGAGGAGATGATCCAGCCCGAGGATCTCGCCGAGACGGTCCGCCTGCTCCTGCGGACGTCGCGCTACTGCCTCATCCCCGAGATCGTCTTCGCACGCCCCGGCGACCCGTCGGCCTTCGCGACCTGAGGGCGGCCGCGATCGGCTCAGGCGACGCCGACCGGTTCGGGAGCGTCGGCATCCCGGGCGTGGCGCACGCGGCGGATCCGGAGCGGGACCCGCCGGCGCTGCGGCGCCCGGGCCGGCTTCGGCACGCCGGTCGGGGGCACCTCGTCGACGAGGCTCGATTCGAGCAGGGCGACGAGCGTCCGCAGCTCGCGCTGGGTCGCCGGCCGCGGCCGGTCGGCGTCGGTGTAGCGGTCCCAGCTCCGCGCGAAGCTCGCGAGGTTGATCCGGCCGCCGTTGCGGTGGGCGGCGAGCATCGGGCAGATCCCGCCGCTGATCGGATCGGTGTAGGCGCCGACGATGATCGTGTTCGTCTCGATGCCCCGCAGCATCGCCTCGCGCGCGTGCCTCGGCATCGCGTCGACCGCGCTGCGCAGTCGCAGGCATGCGTTCCGCGGCCTCCTGTTGCGACGTCCGAACATCGGTTCCCGGAGGATGGCGTCCCGGACTCGCTCCGGCAAGGGCGGACGGCACCTGCGGGACGCCGCTTGCAGGAGGCGGCGTGAAGGCGATCGTCGCCGCCTTCGGCGATGCCGGGCACGCGTTCCCGGCGATCGCACTCGGCCGGGCGCTGTCGGAGCGCGGCCACGCGGTGACCGTGCAGACGTGGGATCGCTGGCGCGAGCCGGTCGAGTCGCTCGGACTGCGCTTCGCCGCCGCGCAGGAGTACACCGTCTTCCCCCCTCCCCCGCCGGGCGCGGAGGCCGGTGCCGGCGAGGCCGCGCTGGCGATGATGCCGCTCCTGGAGGAGGTCGAGCCGGACGTGCTCGTCAGCGACATCCTCACCCTGGCGCCCACGCTCGCAGCCGAGCTGACGGGGATCCCACGGGCGACCCTCGTCCCCCACCTCTATCCCGTCCACGAGCCCGGGCTTCCCTTCTTCGGGATGGGCATGGCGCCGCCGCGGACCGGCCTCGGACGGCGCGCTTGGCGGGCCGCGCTGCCGCTTCTCGAAACCGGGCTCCGGATCGGCCGGCGCGAGCTCAACGAAGAGCGCGGGCGCGTCGGCCTGCCGCCTCAGGACCGCTTCCACGGCGGCATCAGCGACCGCCTCGCGATCGTGGGCACCTTCCCGCAGCTCGAGTTCCGGCGCGCCTGGCCGCCCGAGGTCGTCGTCACCGGCCCGCTCGAGTTCGAGCTGCCCCACCCCGACATCGTGCTGCCGGCGGGCGATGCACCGCTCGTCCTCGTCGCCAGCAGCACCGCCCAGGACCCCGGCTGCGATCTGATCCGGCGCTGCTTCGCCGGCCTGGCGGACGAGCCGGTCCGCGTCGTCGCGACCACGAACGGCCACCGGCCCGAGAGCCCGATCGAGGTCCCGGCGAACGGGATGCTCGTCGACTGGCTCTCCTACTCGCAGGTGATGGCCGCCGCCGATGTCGTCGTCTGCCACGGCGGCCACGGCACCCTCGCCCGTGCCCTCGCACTCGGCCGTCCCCTGCTGATCTCCCCGTCCGTCGGCGACATGGCCGAGAACGCCGAGCGGGTGGCCTGGGCAGGTGCCGGGCTCACCGTTCCGGGCCGCCTCCGGCGGGCGGCGACGATCCGCTGGGCCGTCCGCGCCCTGCTCGAGGACGACCGCTACGGCCGCCGCGCCGCGGCGATCGGCGCAAGCGAGTGGGCGCGGGGCGGCGCCGACCGGGCGGCGGAGGCGGTCGAGCGCATCAGCTGATCGCCGAGACTGCAGAAACGGCTCGCTGGGGAGACGTTTCTGCAGGTTCGCGGTCCGGCCCGAGGCCCGGCCAGCTCCGGGGGAGGGACTCGAACCCTCAACCTATCGGTTAACAGCCGATCGCTCTGCCATTGAGCTACCCCGGATCGAGTGCGCGGCAGGGCGAACCGCCGCGCGGGAGGCGTCAGGTTACAGGCAGGGCGCCCGGCTCAGGCGCCCGCGGCGACGACCGCTGCGATCAGCTCGTCGACGTCCTCGGCCTTCGTGTCCCAAGAGCACATCCAGCGGACGACGTCGTCGTCCTCGTCCCAGACGTAGAAGGGATGCTCGCCGGGGAGCTCGTCGAGCAGACGGTCGATGACGGGCCGCGGCAGCTTCGCGAAGACGCCGTTGGCATCGACCGGGTGGACGAGCTCCACGCCCTCAACCCCCTCGACCCCCGCGGCGAGCCGGGCGGCCATCGCGTTCGCCGATTCGGCGTTCCGGCGCCAGAGCTCGCCCTCGCCGAACAGGGCATCGAACTGGGCGCTGATGAAGCGCATCTTCGATGCGAGCTGCATTCCCTGCTTGCGGAGGAAGGCGAAGTCGTGCCCGAGGCCGGGATCGAGGAAGACGACGGCGTCGCCGACCAGTCCGCCGTTCTTCGTCGCGCCGAGCGAGATCACGTCCGCCTCGACGCCGACCGCCAGGGTCCCCAGCGGCACACCCAACGACGCCGCGGCGTTGGCCAGGCGGGCGCCGTCGACGTGCATCAGCATCCCCATGCCGTGCGCCTCGTCGGCGAGCATCCGGAGCTCCTCGACCGAGTAGACGGTGCCGACCTCGGTCGACTCGGCGACGGAGACCAGCCGCGGCTGGTTGTGATGGACGTCGCCGCGCCGCGCCTCCCAGGCGCGCATCGCATCCGGCACGAGCTTGCCGTGGACCGGATCGGCCTTCAGCAGCTTGACTCCGGCCCAGCGCTCGGGGGCGCCGCACTCGTCGACGTCGATGTGGGCGCCGGCGACGCAGATGACGGCGTCCTGGGGCCGGGTCACCGCGTCGATCGCCAGCACGTTGGCGGCGGTGCCGTTGAAGACCGGGAAGCCCTGAGCCTCGGGCCCGAAGTGGTCGCGGATCAGGTCGTCGAAGCGCCTGGTCCAGGCGTCCTCGCCGTAGGAGCCGGCGTGGTCGACGTTCGCGCGCGCGATCGCCTCCAGCACCTCCGGGTGGGCTCCCGAGTGGTTGTCGGAGGCGAAGCCCCGCGGGTCAGCGCCCGCCGGATCGGCGCTCACGGGTGCAGCTCGAGGCGCTGGCCGTTCATCCGGCCGGCGGCGTCGGAGCACAGGTACAGGAGCGCGTCGGCGATCTGCTCGGCCGGGGTGAAGCTCGGATACGCCTTGTCCGGGTTCTTCTCGCGCATCGCCTTCGTCAGGATCGCGTTGATGACGACGACGTTCGCGGTCGCCTTCGTCTCGGCGAACGAGTCGGCCAAGGCGAGCGTCCAGGACTCCGCGGCCGCCTTCGTCGCCCCGTAGGCGGCGTTCGTGCCGTCGGGGGACTGCGCCTGCGTGGAGGAGACGATCGCGAACCGGCCGTGCTCGCTCGCGCTGAGCGTGCCGTGGAACGCGCGCGTCGCGTTCTGGAGCGTCCTTACGAGCAGGTCGTGCAGCCACTCGTAGTCGGCCATGTCGAAGCTCTCGATCGGATCGCCGCCGCGCCAGCCGCCGACGAGATGAAGGAGGCCGTCGACCCGGCCGAAGCGCTCGGTCAGCGACGAGCACCACCCCTTCGTGGCCTCGGCGTCGAGCAGGTCCACCGCCTGCATGTCGATCCGCTCCTCGGGAATCCCGAAGGGCTCCACCGCCGCCTCGATCCGGTCGACCGCGATGTCGGCCAGCGCCAGCGTCGCACCCTCGGCGGCGAACCGCTCGACGACGGCGGGCCCGAGCCCGCCGCCGACGCCGGCGATCGCGATGACGCGCCCGTCGAGCTCGCCCATCAGGCTGCCGCTCCGGCCGCGGCCCGCTCGCGCTTCGGCCGCCCTTCGAGCGCCGGCTGGAGCTTCGGCGCAAGCTGCGTATAGAAGAGGCTGAGCGGGAACTCGTCGTCGCGGACGAGGTCCACGAGCTGCTTCGGCTCCTCGACCTCTGGCAGCTCACGCCGGTCGGCCGCCCAGACCGAGCTCTCGGCCGGCGGCACATAGGTGGCGACGAGGTCGTGGGCGGCGATCCACTGGCCGAGCTTCGAGCGGTCGATGCCGGAGTGGTAGAGCTCGCCGACGAGGTCCTTGAGCCGGCCGACCCCCTCGGCGACCCTCCCCCACTCGATCGTGAGCCGGTTGTCGGTCCAGTGCAGGTAGCCCTCGCGATGGAGGAACGCGAACAGCAGCTGGCCGCCGAGCCCGTCGTAGTTGCGGACCCGCGAGCCGGTCAGCGGGAACCGGAAGAGGCGGTCGAAGAGGATCGCGTACTGGACGTGCCGGGCGAGCGGCAGGCCCTCGGCCTCGAGCTTGACCGCCTCGCCGAACGTCGTCAGGTCGCAGCGCAACTCCTCCAGCGAATACATCCAGTAGGGGCTTCGCTGCCTGATCATGAACGGGTCGAACGGCAGGTCGCCGCGCATGTGGGTGCGGTCGTGGATCAGGTCCCAGGCGATGTAGGCGTCGCGGGAGAGCTCCGGCGACGCGAGCAGGCATGCGGCGTCGGGAGGCAGGTTCAGCCGCAGGATCTCCGCGGCGCCGCCCCCGACGCGGCGGAACCGCTCGGCCTCGCGATCGCAGAAGATCGCCCCGAAGTGCGCCGGCGGCCGCTCGGCGACCGAGAACGTCTCCGGGAACAGCACCGCGCACTCGGAGTCGTAACCCGACGTGTAGTCGACGAACTCGACCGGAAGGAACTTGGCGTTGTCGTAGCGACCCTCCAGCTCGGCGACCCAGCGCGGCCACGGCACCCGGACGATCAGCGCCTCGAAGCACGTGTCGGGCGAGCCGTTCTGCTTGTACATCGGCATCACGACCAGGTGCTCGATGCCGTCGCGGCGCTCCTGCTCGGGGCGGAACGCCTCGGTCGACGCCATGAAGTCGGGCTTGGCGAAGCCCGACTCGAGCCAGGCGCCGAGGTCGCCGCGGACCGCCTCCAGGTAGGACGCCTCGTGCGGGAAGTGCGGGGCGAGTGCCTCGATCGACGACTGGATCTCCGCGACCAGCTCACGCAGTCGCGCCTCGTCGATCTCGGCAGTCCCGAGGTCGACGGATCCGTCCTTCGACTGGTGGGCGCGCAGCTCCTCGACGGCGTCCCGGAGCCGCGGCCAGGCGGGGTCAGCTGCTGCCGCCGACTCCGCCGGCGCGGCGGCCGACGCGAACGCCGGCTCGGCGGCGTAGTAGACGAGATTGACCCAGAAGGCCTCGTGGTCGAGGGCGCCGATGCAGTCGTCGCCGAAGAGGTCGGAGTCGGCGAGGACCACCACCCGTCCGTTCCCGTGGGTCGTGACCGCGGCCAGTGGGGCATCCGGCGTCGAGGCGGTCGGGAACGTCCGGGCGAGAACCCGGCCGCCGTTGCTCAGGGCGAGCGTCCCGGCGCGGTAGAAGCAGGCTTCGTTGACGCCGGCCAACGGGTCGGGACCGCTGCCGTCGGCGGCCGGGAGGTCGGCGAGGATCCAGCTGGGTGCGTCGCCGCGATGGTGCTCGTAGTCCTGCACGGTCGCGTTCTCGATCGCGATCCCGAACCGGCCGAGCAGCTCGTTGACGTTGTTGCCGTACTTGTCCTGCTCGGTCTCACCGAGGACGATCAGCCCACCGCCGGCCTCGACCCAGGATGCGATCGCATCGAGCTCGGCGCCGCTGAGGCGCGGTTCGCCGACCCCGGTCGTGGACTCCCAGCGGTCCTCCGAGGGGTGGGCGATGACGAGGACGTCCGCCTCCGCGAGCGTGCCCGCATCGAGCGGGCTCGAATCGTTGGCGGCCACCTCGAAGTCGCGGCGCTCCAGGGCGGCGGCGGCGCCGGCGAGCGAGGCGTCGGCGGGGTGAGCGGCCTGCATCCGCTCGGCCACGTCGGCGCGGATCGACCAAGCCTCCGAATGGGCTTCGTCGAAGAGGACTCGGGCGCGGCGTGTGTGCTCGGAAGGATCCATGGGTGTGCTCCCTTGTGCGTGCGCCCGGCCGGGTGCGGCGGCGGGCGGATGGCCCCTAAGTTAGCGCGCCGCGGGGCCGGGAACAGCGCCGCCGATGCCGCGCGCCTCGACCGACGAGATCGCGTCGGCCAGGCGCCCGCGCTGCTTCTGCATCGCGACGAGGTCGGCGGGCTCGAGGCCCTCGGGGTGACGCAGCGCGCGGTCGAGCCGGTCACGCTCCAGCAGCATCCACCGGAACTCGAGGTCGTCCTTCGTCGCCGGCTCGTGATCGAGCGCCCGCAGCCGGGTGATCGCGTTGATCAGAGCCGACTCGGACTCGCCCAGGCCCTCGAGCGGATCGTCCGGCCGCTCGCGGATCCGCTCGAAGACGGAGCGGAGGATCGGCGAGGTGAAGTGATCGGGGCCGAGCCGATCGAGATACGGCGCCGCCGTCTCGGGCGCGTCCATGCAGAGCGCGAGCATCATCGCCTCGCGGCGCTCCTCCTGGGTCGGCTCGCGCCGCCGCGGCCGCGGCTGCTTCTGCTCCCCCGCCCCCGCGGGCCGCGGCGCCGTCATCGGCTCGGGGCGTGGCTCCGGCCTGCTGCGGCCGGACTTCATCCGCGACGCCACCAGCTCGGGAGCGGCGTCGAGGCGGTCGGCGACCTCGCGGACCATCTCCTGGCGGGTGATCGTCTCGCCCATCCCGACCAGCACCGGGACGACCTCGTCGAGCGCGCGATCGCGGCCCGGCGGGGTCGTGAGATCGGCGTCGTCGAGGATCGCCCGGACGTGGAAGACGGCGAGGTCGACGGCGTCGGCCAGCAGGCCGCGGAGCCGGTTCGACCCCCCCTCGGTCCGCATCATGTCGGCGGGGTCCTCGCCCTCGGGCATCGCCGCGACCAGCAGGCGCAGGCGGCCGCTGCCGGCGACGCGCTGGGCCCGCAGCATCGCCTCGCGGCCGGCGCGGTCGGCGTCGAGCGCGAGGACGACCTCCTCGGCGTAGCCGCCGAGCAGCTTGAGCTGGTCGGGGGTGATCGCCGTCCCCATCACGGCGACGGTCTCCTCCACTCCGGCCCCGTGCAGCGCGATCACGTCGGTATAGCCCTCGACGACGACGGCGCGACCGCCGCGGGCGATCGGCCCGCGAGCGCGGTCGATGCCGTAGAGGGTGCGGCTCTTGCGGTAGACCTCGCTCTCGGGCGAGTTCAGGTACTTCGGCTTCGCGTCCGGCCCCATCCCGCGAGCGCCGAAGCCGACGACGCGGCCCCGATGGTCGCGGACGGGGAACGTGATCCGGCCCCGGAAGCGGTCGTAGTGGCTACCCGGCGTCTTCTGTGACCGCTGGATCAGGCCGGCGGCGAGGAGCTCGTCGACGCTGAAGCCGGCCCGCTGGCCCCGGGTGAGGATCGAGTCCCACGCGCTCGGGGCGAAGCCGACGCCGAAGCCGCGCAGGATCTCCTCGCCGAGCCCCCGCTCCTCGATCAGGTACGCCCGGGCCTTCGCCGCCTTCGGCGACTCCCAGAGATAGGACTCGTAGAAGGCGGCGACCCGCTCGAGCACCTCACCGAGGCGGCCACGCCGGCGGCGTGCCTCCTCGGCTTTCGGGTCCTCGCTCTCGCGCTCCACCTCGACGCCGTAGCGGTCGGCGAGCGCCTCCACGGCATCGGCGAATCCGAGCCCCTCCTTCTCCTGGACGAATCGGATCGTGTCGCCGCCGGCCTCGCAGCCGAAGCAGTAGTAGAAGCCGTCACGCGGCTTCACCGAGAACGACGGCGTCCGCTCCTCGTGGAACGGGCAGAGCCCGACGAACCGCTCGCCCTGGCGGCGCAGGTCCGTGTAGGCGGAGACGATCTCGACGATGTCGGCCGCTTCGCGAACGCGCTCGATCGTGTCCGGGGTGAAACGGCTCATGCGACAAGGATGCCGTGCCGGGCGAGCAGGCGTCCCGGCGGGCCGGCGGTGGAGGCGCCGCGGGGGCGACTCGCTTCGCTCGTGGGCGGAATTCCCCTGACTATCAGAGGGAATCCGCCCGCCAGCCTCTGCGGCCGCCCGTCGCGGCCTACAGCCGCGACTCCTCCGGCAGGGCGAATCTCCGGAAGGTGGCGATGCAGAAGCGGTCCGTCATCCCCGCCACGTAATCGGCGACGCGCTGGAGCTGATCGTCGCCCGGCCGCCCCGGCGGCATCCGCGAGGGATCTTCGAGGTAGTGATCGATCAGGGTCGTCAGCGTCCGGAACACGCGGTCGTGCTCGGAGCGGGCCTCCGGGCCGAGGTAGACGCGGTCGAACATGAACTTGCGGAGGCGCAGCATCGCGCCGCCCATCTCGTCGCTCTGGACGATGTCGCCGGCCTCGCGGGAGCGCTCGACGATGTCGCGGACGAGCGCGTCGATCCGCGCCGATCCGGTCGGCCCGAGCCGCTCGATCTGATCGGCGGGCAGGTCCTCCTCGGCGATGATCCCGGCGCGGACGGCATCGTCGATGTCGTGGTTGATGTAGGCGACGCGATCGACCAGGCGGACGACGCGGCCCTCGAGGGTGGCGGGCTTCAGCGATCCCGTGTGGTTGAGGATGCCGTCGCGCACCTGCTCGGTCAGGTTGAGGCCGCGGCCGTCGCGCTCGAGGTCGTCGACGAGCCGGAGCGAGTGTTCGTTGTGGCGGAACCCGGGTCCGCCCCGCTGCTTGATCGCCTCGTCGAGCACCTCCTCGCCGATGTGGCCGAAGGGCGGATGGCCGAGGTCGTGGCCGAGCCCGATCGCCTCGGTCAGGTCCTCGTTGAGCCCGAGTGCCCGGGAGACGGTGCGGGCGATGAAGCAGGTCTCGAGGGTGTGGGTGAGCCGGGTCCGGTAGTGGTCGCCCTCGGGGGCGATGAAGACCTGCGTCTTGTGCTTGAGCCGGCGGAACGCCTTCGAGTGGGCGATCCGGTCCCGGTCGCGCTGAAACGGCGTCCGCACCGGGCTGTCGGCCTCGGGATGGGCTCGGTGTGCGGGATAGGAACGGGCCGCGGGCTCCCAGAGGAACGACTCCTCCTGGGCCCGGATCCTCGTCTCGAGGTCGGTGCCGGGGCCGCTCATCGGCTCAGGCGACGGCGCGGAGGTTGATGTGAGCATGGTGAGCGAGCGTGTCGCCGATCGCGCGATCGACCTGACGCAGGGCGGTCTCGGGTGCCTCGGGCAGCTCCGCGATCGGGCTGCCGATCGCAGCGACCATGAACCGGTGGGCCTCGGCGCTGAGCGGAAAGCCGCCCGCCTCGCAGGAGCCGCAGACGACGCCCCCGGCCGATCCCGAGAACGATGAGATCCCCTCCCGCTCGCCGCAGCGCGCGCAGGATCCCAGCTCGGGCGAGAAGCCGGCCGCCAGCGCGAGCTTGAGCCGGAACGCGAGCCCGACGGCATGCCCGTCCCGGCCGAGCCCGGCCTCCGATCCGTCGCCCGCGCGCCGGTCGAGCAGCGCCAGGTAGCGGCACAGCAGGTTGTAGGCGGGCCGGTTCGGCTCCGCCGAGTCGAGCAGTCGCAGGACCGCGTCGCAGCCGCGGGCGGCGGAGCCGATCGCCACGCCGTCCGCGCGGAGGGCGGGGTAGCCGTCCACGGTCGCGGCACCCGTGACCGTGCAGAGGTCGCTGCGGCCCTCGTGGAGCATCAGGTCGAGCCGGAAGAACGGCTCGAGGCGTCCGCCGAAGCGGGACTTCGGGCGCCGAGAGCCCTTCGCGATCGCGTTCACGCGCCCGCGGTCGGCCGTGTACAGGTGGAGGATCCGATCGGCCTCGCCGAAGCGGATGCTCCGCAGCACCACTCCTTCTGTCTTGAAGCTTCCGGGCATGGTCTTCCACTTCGAAGGATGACGACCGATCCGGCGTACTCAGGCGTCCTGGGCCCGTTCGACCCCGTCGCGGATCGCGGCTGCGACGAGCGCGGCCGCGAGCGATCCGAGCCGGATCAGCTGCCACGGGTCCTCACGCGGGACGCCGTCGGAGAGGCAGAAGACCACGTCGCCGTCGAACGGCGTGAAGACGGGATCGACGGCGCGGGCGACCCCGGCGCTCGCCATCCGCGCGACCTTCGCGCAGGCGAGCTTGTCGAGGCCGGCGTCGGTCATCACACACGCCAGGGTGGTGCTCTGGCGCTCCGGGGGCGGCACCGGCGGCTCGAGCCCGGCGGCGAACATCTCGACGCTGCGGAGCATCACGCCGTCCTCGCCGCGGGGACCGGCGATCAGCTCACCCCCGGCACCGAGCACGTCACCGGTGGCGTTGACCACGGCCAGCACCGAGACCAGCTCGCCGGCGCCGGTCGAAGCCGCCGCAT
>JAGQUO010000259.1 GCA_020438445.1 Solirubrobacterales bacterium | reverse complement strand
GCGGTCGGGCGCGTGGCGCGCACGATGGGAGTTGCGCTGAAGTTGGGTGACAAGCCGACTCCGAAGGAGTTCGACGCCACGCTGCGGGAGTTCGAAGGGCGCCCGGACGGGCGGATCCTGAGCTACCTGGTGCTGCGGGCGCTGCCGCGTGCGGAGTACACCGCGGAGGACCGCGGCCACTTCGGGATCGGCGCGCGGCGCTACGCGCATTTCACGTCGCCGATCCGGCGGTATCCGGACCTGGTCGTGCACCGGCTGGTGCGGCTCGCGCTCGCGGGGCCGTCGTCGCCGGACGTTAGTGATCGTCTGAAGGCGGATGTGCAGGCAGCGGCGGTGATCTGCAACGATCGCGAGCGGCTCGCGGACAAGGCGGAGCGGTTCAGCGACCGGTTGCTGCGCGCGCGCTTCATGGCCGACCACATCGGCGAGAGCTACGACGGGGTGGTCAGCGACGTGACGGGGTTCGGGGTGTTCGTGACCGTCGAGAATCCGTACGTGGA
>JAGQUO010000258.1 GCA_020438445.1 Solirubrobacterales bacterium | reverse complement strand
AGGGTCCCGCCGAGCTCGCGCGTCGTGTCGTTCACCCCCGAGCCGACTCCGGCATTGGCCTCGGGAACGGCGCCCATGATCGACTCGGTCGCGGGAGCCGTCGTCGAGCCCAGCCCGGCTCCGAGGAGGATCATCTGACCGACGATCTCCAGATACGGCGTGGCGGCGGATGCGGTCGACACCCAGAGAAAGCCGATCGACATCGACGCCAGGCCGCCGGCGACCACGAGCTTGGTTCCCGCCCGGTGGACCAGCATCGGCGACAGCACCGAGGCGAAGGCGATGGAGAACGCGACCGGCAGCGTCCGCACCCCGGCCTGCAACGGCGTGTACCCCCGGATCAGCTGGAAGTACTGGGTGATCAGGAAGACGAAGCCGAAGAGGGCGAAGAACGCCGAAGTCACCGACACGCTCGCGGCGCTGAAGCGAAGGTTCTCGAAGATCCGCACCGGGAGCAACGGGTGTTCGACTCGGAGCTCCCAGACCACGAAGGCGGCGACGAG
>JAGQUO010000024.1 GCA_020438445.1 Solirubrobacterales bacterium | reverse complement strand
TCTACGACACGATGCAGTACATAAAGCCCGACGTACAGACGATCTGCGTCGGCATCGCGATGAGCATGGGCGCGCTGCTGCTCAGCGGCGGGGCGGCCGGCAAGCGCATGGCCACGCCGAACTCGAAGATCCTCATCCACCAGGTCTCCGGTGGCTTCCAGGGGCAGGCGACCGACATCGAGATCCACGCCAAGGAGATCATCGACATCCGCCGCCGCCTCGACGAGATCATCGCCAAGCACACCGGCCAGGACATCGAGCGCGTCAAGCGCGACACCGAGCGCGATTACTTCATGAGCGCCGAGGAGGCGGTCGAGTACAACATCGTCGACCGGGTGATCGAGAACCGCTAGTGCGGGCGCTGCGGCGCATCGTCCTCGCCGTCCTGTTCATCCCTGCTCTCGCCGCCGCCCAGCCGGCTGGCGCAGCGACCATCGACGTCCATCCCCGCGGCCCGGCGGTGAACGCCGTGCAGCGGGCGATCAACAGGGCTGAGCCCGGCGACCGGATCCGCGTTCATCACGGCCGGTACCGGCATGCGATCGAGGTCGACAAGCCGCTCCGGATCGTCGCCGCCCGCCACGAGCGACGGCCGGTGATCGACGCCCGCTGTCTCGACAGCATCGCCGTGGACGTCCAGGCCAACGGGGTGGCCCTCGACGGGCTCAGGATCGTCGGCTCGGCCGATGCGTTCACGGTCAACTTCATCAACATCCGGCGCGGAAGCGTCAACGACCTGAAGCTCGTCAACACCTGCGGGCAGGCTCTCTACGGCGTCAACGTCTACGGGCGCGGAGCGATCCGGATCACCGGCAACCACGCCCGCGGCTATCGCGATGCCGGCTATTACGTCGGCAGCATCGCCACGACCGGCTCGAGGGTGCTCGCGATCCGCGACAACACGGCGACCGGCAACAACCGCGGTGCGATCGTGGAGGACTCGTTCGGCGACGACGTCGACATCCGGGTGATCGGAAACGACTTCCACGACAACACGATCGACGGCGAGGGCGTACCGAGCGGGATCTTCGTCCACAACTCCGATCACACCATGATCAGGGGCAACCGCACCGACGACAACGGCGTCTACGGGATCCACGTCGATCCGGAGTCCGACGGGAACGTCTTCGTCGGCAACTCCTCGGCGGGGAATGGCACTGCCGACTTCTTCGACGAGGGCACCGGCAGCTGCGGGAGCGGGAACTCGTTCCCGCTCCCGGCCTGCTGAGCCGCCTAGCTCGCCTTCCAGTCCATCTTGCCGCTGGTGCAGTTCGTGTAGCCGCCGACCCTGCCGCTGATCTTCAGCGTTCCCGTGACCTTCTTCAGGTTGCGCTTGTACTTGCCGGTGACCCGGACCTTGGTGCCCTTGTTCTCGAACGTCCCGGAGAACTCGCGGTCCTTGACCTTCATCGCCGGCAGCGGCTTCGGCGTGCTGTAGCTGGTGGCTCCCTCGGCGCACTGGACCGGCGCGTTGCCGAACTGGAACTTCTTCACCTTCACGGGGGTGCCGTCGGGCTTGTAGACGCCGATGAAGCCGATCGGGAAGCTCGGCCCCGCAGCGGCTGCTGGTCCGGCGAGGGCGACGGCGGCGGCGATGGTGACGGCGAGGGCCGCGAGAACCTGGCGGCGGACGCGACGAAGGCGGTGCATTCTCTTGCTCCTGGCCGGCGGGGCCGGCGATCGTGATGGGTGTCGAGCCCACCCTATGGGTCGCCGCCGCCGCAGGCAATCCCGGGCCGATCGCCTAGCGAGCGGCTGCAAGGCCGGCGCCACTTGCAGGGACGCGGGCCCGGGCCACGTAACTGAGGTGCGTTCGCGCCTTGCGGGGTCTCGTAACCTTGAACGGCGCGGTTCCCTTGTCCCGCACGACGCGAAGGAAAGAGACCCTGGCACGTCCAACCGACTCCAACGAGCAGCTTCTCTGCAGCTTCTGCGGGAAGTCGCAGCGTCAGGTCAAGAAGCTCATCGCCGGCCCCGGCGTCTACATCTGCGACGAGTGCATCGATCTCTGCAACGAGATCATCGACGAGGAGCTGACGACGGCCCCGAGCTTCGAGCTCGAGGCGCTGCCGAAGCCGGTCGAGATCAACGGGATCCTGAACGAGTACGTGGTCGGTCAGGACGCCGCCAAGCGGGCGCTGTCGGTTGCCGTCTACAACCACTACAAGCGCGTGCAGATGGCGGGCGAAGAGGCCGCCGATGAGACCGAGCTGCAGAAGTCCAACATCCTCCTGCTGGGACCGACCGGGTGCGGCAAGACGCTGCTCGCGCAGACGCTCGCGCGGATTCTCAACGTGCCGTTCGCGATCGCCGATGCGACGTCGCTGACCGAGGCCGGCTACGTCGGCGAAGACGTCGAGAACATCCTTCTGAAGCTGATCCAGGCCGCCGACTACGACGTCAAGAAGGCGGAGACGGGGATCATCTACATCGACGAGATCGACAAGATCACGCGCAAGGCCGACAACCCGTCCATCACCCGCGACGTCTCCGGTGAAGGGGTGCAACAGGCGCTCCTGAAGATCCTCGAGGGGACGACGGCCTCGGTGCCGCCGCAGGGCGGGCGCAAGCATCCGCACCAGGAGTTCCTCACCGTCGACACGACGAACATCCTCTTCGTCTGCGGCGGCTCCTTCGCCGAGCTCGACAAGGTGATCGAGCGGCGGATCGGCAGCAACGGCATCGGCTTCGGTTCCTCGATCGTCAGCAAGGAGGACCGCGAGGTCGGCGAGCTGTTCACGCAGGTGCTCCCCGAGGACCTGATGGAGTTCGGCCTGATCCCCGAGTTCATCGGGCGGCTGCCGGTGATCGCCTCGATCAACCAGCTCCGCCGTGAGGACCTGATCACGATCCTCACCGAGCCGAAGAACGCGCTCACCAAGCAGTTCCAGCGCCTCTTCGCGTTCGACGACATCGAGCTCGTCTTCGCACCCGACTCGCTCGACGCGATCGCGGACCGGGCGATCGACCGCGAGACCGGGGCCCGCGGGCTCCGCTCGATCATCGAGGAGACGCTGATGGACGTCCAGTTCGAGCTGCCGTCGCGCCGCGACGTCAAGAAGTGCGTGGTCACCCGCGAGACGATCGAGCGCGGCCTCGCGCCGACCCTCGTCACCCAGGCCGTTCCCGAGCCGACGGGTGAGCGGATCGACGAGATCGGCGAGGAGTCCGCCTAGCGGGGACCGCCCGGGATATTGCCCGCATATGGGCAGGATCCCGATCGCTGTCGTGGGAAGGCCGGTGGCCGGCTTCGTCGCCTCGCTGCGCGCGATCCTGGAACCGGCGCCGCGCCAATAACATCGGGCGGGATGGATCCCGAACGGCGGGCAAAGCTCGAGGCGACCACGCGGTACGACCCGGCGGCGGTCGAGGAGCCGGTGTTCAAGGGCTGGTGGGACGCCGGGTATTTCACGCCGGAGGCGGAAGGGACGCCCGAGGAGAACTACTCGATCGCGATCCCGCCGCCGAACGTGACCGGCTCGCTGCACATGGGCCACGGGCTCAACAACACGATTCAGGACACGCTCGTCCGCCGGCAGCGGATGGCGGGGCGCCGGGTGAAGTGGATCATCGGCACCGACCATGCCGGGATCGCGACCCAGTCGGTGGTCGAGAAGGAGCTCCGCGCCGAGGGGGTCGATCGCCACGAGCTCGGCCGCGAGGGCTTCGTCGAGCGCGTCTGGGAATGGCGTGAGCGCTACGGCGGGCAGATCATCGAGCAGCTCAAGCGCCTCGGCGTCTCCGGCGATTTCGCGAACGAGCGCTTCACCCTCGACGACGGCTACGTCGAGGCCGTCCACAAGGTCTTCGTCTCGCTGTTCGAGAAGGGCCTGATCTACCGCGACAACTACATGGTCAACTGGGACCCCGGCTCGCACTCGGCGATCAGCGATCTCGAGGTCGAGAACCGCGAGGTCGAGGACACGCTGTTCTCGGTCGCCTACCCGATCGAAGGCTCCGACCGGGTGCTGACCGTCGCCACGGTCCGGCCGGAGACGATGCTTGCGGATACCGCGGTCGCGGTGAACCCGGCCGACGACCGCTACCGCGACCTCGTCGGCGGCCACTGCATCCTGCCGCTGGTCGGGCGCCGGCTGCCGATCATCGCCGACGAGCACGTCGACATCGAGTTCGGCACGGGCGCGCTGAAGATCACCCCCGGCCATGACCAGAACGACTTCGAGATCGGCCGCAAGCACGGCCTCGAGGAGATCTCGGTGATCGGCGAAGACGGACTGATGAGCGCGGCGGCCGGGCCCGGCTACGAAGGCCTGACGATCGCGGAGGCCCAGGAGCGGATCGTCGCCGAGCTCCGCGAGGCCGGGGCGCTGACCGCGGAGGAGCCCTACGTCCACTCGGTGCCCTTCTCGCACCGTTCGGGGCAGCGGATCGAGCCGCTTATCAGCCTTCAGTGGTTCTGCCGTATGGACGAGCTCGCGAAGCCGGCGATTGACGTCGTCCGCGACGGCCGCGTCACCTTCACCCCTGAGCGCTGGGGCCGGGTCTACCTCGATTGGATGGAGAACATCCGTCCCTGGTGCGTGTCGCGTCAGCTCTGGTGGGGTCACCAGCTGCCGGTCTGGTATTGCGATCACTGCGAGGAGACGATCGTCGCCGAGCGCGAGCCCGAGCGCGGCACCTGCCCGTCCTGCGGCGGGGTCCTCCGTCGCGACGAGGACGTCCTCGACACCTGGTTCAGCTCGGCGCTGTGGCCGTTCGCCGCGCTCGGCTGGCCCGAGGACAGCGACGAGATGCGCGCCTTCTACCCGACCGACGTCCTCTCGACCGCACGGGACATCATCTATCTCTGGGTTGCGCGGATGATCATGACCTCGCTCGAGTTCCTGGACGAGATCCCGTTCAGCGACGTCTACATCCACTCGGTCGTGCAGGCGCCGGATGGGCGGCGGATGTCGAAGAGCCTCGGGACCGGGATCGACCCGCTCGAGCTGATCGACTCGCACGGCGCCGACGCCCTTCGCTTCGGGCTGCTCGCGATGTCGTCGAGCCAGGACGTCCGCTTCTCCGAGGCGAAGGTCCAGCAGGGGCGCGACCTCGCGAACAAGCTCTGGAACGCCTCGCGGCTGATCCTCCTCAACGCCGGCGACGCGACCCCGGCGCCGTCGACCGGGACCCTCGAGGACCGCTGGATCCTCTCCCGGCTCGAGCGCACCGTCGAGCTCGTCGGCGAGCGCCTCGACGCCTTCGACTTCGCCCACGCGGCGCTGGAGCTCTATCGGTTCGTCTACTCGGACCTCTGCGACTGGTACCTCGAGATCGTCAAGCCACGCCTCTACGACGGGCCCGCCGCCGGCGACGACAGCGCTGCAGCCAACCTGCTGCACGTGCTGGGCCGCACGCTCGCGATCGCCCACCCGCTGATGCCGTTCGTGACCGAGGAGATCTGGAGCTACCTGCCGGACCGCGAGGACGAGCTGATCGTCGCTCCGTGGCCCCGCGCGGAATCGGAGCGGTTCGACCCCGACGCCGAGACGGAGGTGGCCGCGGCGATCGACCTGACCCGCTCGCTGCGTCGCTGGCGCGAGCTCGCCGGAGTCTCCCCCGGCGCCGCGCTGCGGGCGCGGGCCGGGGGGGAGGTCCACCCGCTCGTGCTCCGGCTCGCCCGGATCGAGCTCGACGGCGACGGTGGCGAGAAGGCGGTCGCAGCCGTCGGCGCGATCGAGATCCTGCCGTCCGCGGGACTCGAGCCGGAGGCCGTAGCCGCCCGGATCGAGGAGCTCCGCGAGAAGCTCCGCGGCGAGGTCCGGCGCGCCGAGGGCAAGCTCGCCAACGAGAAGTTCGTCGCCAACGCGCCCGCCGACGTCGTCGACGCCGAGCGCGAGAAGCTCGACCGCTACCGAGCCGAGCTCGAGGAGCTGGGCTGACCGATCCCGAGCAGTTCCTCGCGGGGCGCGAGCCGGTCGGCTGGCGGTTCGGGCTCGAGCGGATGCGGGCGCTCTGCGCCGAGCTCGGGCGGCCGCAGGATCGGTACCGGACCCTGCACGTGGTCGGCACCAACGGCAAGTCGTCGGTGGCGACCATGACCGCCGCCCTCCTCGGCCGGAGCGGCCTGCGGACCGGGGCCTGCATCTCGCCGCACGTATGGCGCTGGGCCGAGCGGACCCGCATCGACGGTGCCGAGGTCGGCCGGGCCGAGTTCGCGGCGGCAGTCGACCGCGTCGCCGCCGCGATCGAGGCCGTCGAGCCCGGATTCGAGGACGGCGAGCGGGTCACCCAGTTCGAGGCTGCGATCGCGGTCTCGTTCGTCGCGTTCGCGGAGGCCGGCGTGGACGTCGCGGTGGTGGAGGCCGGGCTCGGTGGTCGCCTCGACGCGACCAACGTGATCGAGTCGACCGCAACCGCCCTCACCTCCGTGGGCCTCGATCACGTCGAGTACCTGGGGCCGACCGAGCTCGACATCGCGGCCGAGAAGCTCGCGGTGCTCAGGCCGGGCACGATCCTCGTGACCGGCTCGCTCTCGGCTGAGGTGGCCGCGCTCGCGCGGTCGGTCGCGGCCGAGCGCGAGGCCGCGCTCGTCGTCGCGCCGCCCATCGACCCCGAAGCGCTGCCGGGACCCATGGCTCCGTACCTGGCGCGGAACGCGGCCGTCGCCGCAGCGCTGGCGGCGACGGTGACCGACCCGCCGCCCGATGCGGAGATCGCCGGGGCGCGCTCCCATACGCTGCTTCCGGGTCGGGCGGGGCTGCTCGAGGGCGATCCGCCGGCGATCGCCGACGCCGCTCACAACGAGGCCGGCGCGGCCGCGCTCGCCGAGGCGTTGCCGGCACTCGCGACGGGACGCCCCGTTCACGCCTGCCTTTCCGTGCTCGCCGACAAGGACGCCGCAGCGATCGCCGCCGCCCTGGCGCCGGCACTGGCCGATTGTGTCTGCACCGCCGCCGAGCCCGGGCCGGCGATGGGCCGCCCGGGGGCGCACGCGACCGACGCCGCGGAGCTGGCCCGCCTGGTGCGGGAGGCCGGAGTCGCCGCCGAGGCGGTACCCGACCCCGAGGCGGCGGTGGCGCGAACGATCGAACTGGCGAGGGAGCGGGGCGGGGTGGCGCTCTTCGCCGGTTCGCACTACCTTCTCCGGTACGTATGGAACGCGAGGCGCGCTCGGAACTCCTCTCCATGATGGGGCTGGTGGCCCTCGTGGTCGCCGTCGTCATCCTCGTCTTCTTCGGGCTCGGCTATCTCTTCGGCCGGCTGTTCCTCTGAAATCGGCGGATCAGCTGCGAGAGCGGCCCCGGTGAGCACCGGCGATCCGGGTACACTGCCGCGCCTTAGATGCCCGTAGCGCTGTTCGGAATCGAAGACGGCTCGCTCAACCTCGCCGTCAACCTGCTGCTCCTGGTCCTCGTCGTGGTCTGGCTGTCGCTGGTCTACTGGACGTTCGCCGACGCCCGTCGCCGGATCACGGACCCGGTGTTGATCGGCACCGCGACGGCCGCATCGCTGATCCCGTTCATCGGGACGATCATCTACACGATCCTCCGCCCGCCGGAGTTCCTCGCCGATGCCCGGGAGCGCGAGATCGAGACCCAGGCATCCGAGCTGCGGATGCGGCATCTGACGGCGCAGTCCTGTCCCCGCTGCGAGCATCCGATCGAGCGCAGCTGGCTGCGGTGTCCGGAGTGCCAGCACCGGCTCAAGGACCCCTGCCCTTCGTGCAACCGGCCCGTCGACCCGCGCTGGGCGCTCTGCCCCTACTGCGAGACGCCGCTCCGGCGCGATCGCGAGGAGGACGCGCCTCGCCGGCGCACCCGGTCTCGCAGCGCCGGTGCCGGGACCGGTGGAGCGGAGGCCGCTCCGGCGCGCTCGAAGGCCCCGCCCCGGCGCTCGAAATCCTCGTCCTCGCGGTCGTCGACCCCGGCATCGGACGCCGCCGCGCGGGCGCGAAGCGAGCGGCAGCCGCGCACCGAGCGGCCGAGCGGCGAGAAGCCGACCGACGACGGCGAAGGCCCTCGCCGGCGCTCCGCGACGTCCTCCTGAGCTCCGAACACGCCATACCGACCACTACGAGACCCTGAGAGGTCCCCCATGTCCGAGAAGTCACGCACCCTGATCCTCGTCAAGCCCGACGCTTTCGAGCGCGGCCTCACCGGCGAGGTCCTCGCCCGGTTCGAGCGCAAGGGCCTCGAGCTGACGGCCCTGAAGCTGATCACCGCCGATGAGAGCACGGCGAACGAGCATTACGCCGAACACGTCGAGAAGCCGTTCTTCGGCGAGCTCGTGTCCTTCATCACGGGTGGGCCGCTGGTCGCGGCCGTGCTCGAAGGCGTCGACGCCGTCAAGGCCGCCCGGCAGTTGATCGGCGCCACCAATCCGGTCGAGGCCGCCACCGGCTCGATCCGCGGCGACTTCGGGACCGAGGTGACCTTCAACCTCGTCCACGGGTCGGATTCCGACGAATCGGCTGCGCGCGAGATCGGGATCTGGTTCCCGGAGCTCAGCTGACTCCGGCGGCCGGCCCGGGGGAAGCGTGAAGCTGGTTCTGGCCTCTGCCTCGCCGCGCCGGCGGGAACTGCTCGGGCTGCTCGGGCTCGACTTCGACGTCGTGCCGTCCGGGGTGGCGGAGCTGACCGTCGGCGATCCTGCGGTGATCGTCGTCGAGAACGCGATCAGCAAGGCGCGGGCGATCGACCGGCCGGATGCCCTCGTCCTCGGGGTCGATACGGATGTCGTCTGTGACGGCCGGCTGCTCGGCAAGCCCGCCGACCACGGCGATGCGACGGCGCGGCTGCGCGTCCTCTCCGGCCGCACGCACGAGGTGCTCAGCGGCGTCGCTCTGATCGGTGCCGGCGGCGAACGCAGCGAGCTCGTCCGGACCGCGGTGACCTTCCGCGAGCTCGACGACCGCGACATCGAGCGGTACGTGGCGTCCGAGGAGTGGCGGGATCGGGCCGGCGGGTACGCGGTCCAGGGACTCGGGTCCTCCCTGGTCGAGCGCGTCGAGGGCGATCTCTCGAACGTGATCGGTCTCCCGATTCCGGCCCTGAGCAGGATGATCGCCGAATTGCAGAATCGATAAGGAACCCTTAGCTTCGTGTTGGCTTCTGCTCACATAGTCGCTGTTGAAACCCACGTTCGCTAGACTCGCTGCGCTCCCGAACGCCGCCGCCGATCGCCGACCGGGGGCTTCGAACGTCCGGAGCCGGCGGGCCTTGCGAAACGAGGTGGCGGGAGACCTTCTCCAGGCCTCTCCGGCGCTTCGCACCCTTTCGACCCTTCAATCGAGCAACTCACACTTCTTCAAGCATCCATGGGCATCCTCAGCTATCTGACCGGATTCGGCGGCCGCGACATGGCCGTCGACCTGGGCACCGCGAACACGCTCGTCTACGTCCGCGGGCGCGGGATCGTCCTCTCCGAGCCGAGCGTCGTCGCCGTCGACACCCGCACCGGTGAGGTGCACGCGGTCGGGATGGACGCCAAGCGGATGCTCGGGCGCACGCCGGGAACGATCCAGGCGATCCGCCCGCTCAAGGACGGCGTCATCGCCGACTTCGACGTCACCGAGGAGATGCTCAGGCACTTCATCCAGAAGGTCCACCAGAACCGCTTCGCCCATCCGCGGGTGGTCGTCTGCGTCCCCTCGGGGGTCACGGGAGTCGAGAAGCGCGCCGTCGAAGAGGCCTGCCTCGCGGCCGGAGCCCGCCAGGCCTACCTGATCGAGGAGCCGATGGCCGCGGCGATCGGAGCCGGCCTCCCGGTCGGAGAGCCGACCGGATCGATGGTCGTGGACATCGGCGGCGGCACCAGCGAGGTCGCCGTGATCTCGCTCGGCGGGATCGTCGTGTCGCAATCGATCCGGGTCGGCGGCGACGAGATGGACGACGCGATCGTCAACTGGTGCAAGACCCACCACAAGCTGATGATCGGCCAGCAGACGGCCGAGGAGGTCAAGCTCGAGGCCGGCTCGGCAACCGAGCTGCGCGAGGAGGTCCGGACCGAGATCCGCGGGCGCGACATCGTTTCCGGCCTGCCGAAGACGGTCATGCTCAGCTCCGAGGAGGTCCGGGAGGCGCTGCGGGACCCCGTCGACGCGATCGTCAACGCGGTCAAGGAGACGCTCGACCGGACGCCTCCCGAGCTCGCCGGCGACATCATGGATCGCGGGATCACCCTGG
This sequence comes from Solirubrobacterales bacterium, assembly GCA_020438445.1. Taxonomy (GTDB): domain Bacteria; phylum Actinomycetota; class Thermoleophilia; order Solirubrobacterales; family 70-9; genus RHKX01. The sequence continues at coordinate 18,171 of JAGQUO010000024.1, read as the reverse complement.
CCGGCGGCGGCTCGCTGCTGCAGGGCTTCGACGAGCGGCTCCGCGAGGAGTGCCAGATGCCGGCCCAGCTCGCCGACTCCCCGCTGACCTGCGTCGCCGTCGGCTCCGGTCGCTCCCTGGAGGAGTTCGAGACGATCCACCGGGTCAACGCCAGCAACGGCCGCCGCCGGCGGCGCTGAGCGGGGTCGCCCATGTACCGCAAGCAGGTACGTAGGCGCCGCGCGATCCTCGTGGTCCTGGTCGTCGCCTGCCTGATGCTGATCAGCATCTCGATCAGCGAGGCGGAGGACGGTCCGCTGCACTCGGTGCAGACGGGCGTCTCGACCGTGCTCTCGCCGGTCGGCGAGGGTGCGAGCAGGGCGCTGAAGCCGGTGCGGGATCTGGTCGACTGGTTCGACGAGACGTGGCAGGCGCGCGGTGAGAACGAGGACCTGCGCGACCAGGTCGCCAAGCTCCGCGCCGAGCTCCTCGACACCCAGGACGCCGCCGAGAAGGCCGGCTATGCCGACCAGCTGGACGAGCTGATGTCCGACGGCGACCTCAGCGGCTATACGGCCGTCGATGCGAGCGTCACCGCCCGCTCCCCGAGCCTCTGGTTCGAGACGATCAAGATCAGCGCCGGCAGTTCCGACGGAGTCGAGCGCAACGATGCCGTCATCACCAAGGACGGCCTGATCGGACGGGTCTCGCGCGTGACCGGAGGCACCTCCGAGGTCGCCCTGATCACCGACGGCGAAAGCGGGGTCGCGGCACGCGTAGCCGGCAAGGGCCCGGAGGGGCTCGTCAGCGGAGTCGTCGGCAACCCCGGGCGGCTCGATCTCAGCCTGATCCAGGGCGAGAAGGAGGTCAGGGACGGCGACCGGCTCGTCACCGCCGGCTTCTCGACCGAGAACGGCCTCTCCTCACGGTATCCGGCGGACATCCCGATCGGCGAGGTCGTCGAGACGATCCCGGCCGAGCAGGAGCAGCGCGAGCAGGTCAACGTCAAGCCGTTCGCCGATCTCTCGGACCTGACCGAGGTGACGGTGCTGACGAGCGGAGACAGCGCATGATCGTCACGCCCAGGATCGTCCTCAGGCTGGTGCTGATCGTCTTCGTCTCGGTCCTGCTCCAGGTCGGCTTCTTCTCGCAGGTCTCGGTGCTCGGCTCGGTGGCCAACCTGCTGCCGGTCGTGGTCGTCGCGATCGGTCTGCTCGGAGGAGCCGTGAGCGGCGCCGTCACCGGCTTCTGCACCGGCCTGCTGCTCGACGCGATGATCGGGGGGACTCCGGGCCTCGCCTCGCTCTCGCTGATGGCTGCCGGCTATCTCGCCGGGCGCTGGCGTGAGGGCTATGACATCGTCAGCTCGCTGGTCCCGCCGCTGCTGACCGGCGCGCTGACCGCCCTGGCGGCGCTGATCTACGGCGCGCTGACCCTGACCCTCGGCGTCGACGCCCCGGTCAGCGTCCTGGCCCTCCGGGAGGTCGTGATCCAGGGACTGCTCGGGATCGTCCTCGCCGTCCCCGTGTTCCCGCTCGTCCGCCGGATCCTCCGGCCTGCGCTCGTCGACGAGAGCGTCCGCGCCCGCGTCACCGGGCCGGGGCGGTCGACCCGGGGCGGCACGTTCGGGATGATGCGTGGGCAGGGAAGCCTGTGATGTTCCGCCACGACGAGAACTCCGCTCCGACGCACGCCCAGTTCGCGATGAGGGTGACGATCATCGGCGGGATCGCGCTCGTCGCCTTCGCGGCCATCTTCTTCCGCCTCTGGTTCCTGCAGGTCCTGTCGGGCGAGGCCTACCTGAAGGAGGCGAACGCCAACCGCGTCCGCGAGATCAAGATCCAGGCGCCGCGCGGCGAGATCCTCGACCGCGCGGGTCGCGTGCTGGTCGACAACAAGACGGTGCTCTCGCTCCAGGTCCAGCCGAGCCAGCTGCCGCAGCGCAACGAGAAGCGCAATCGCGAGCTCCGCAAGGTCGCGGAGGTCGCCGGCATGAGCTACGCGAAGGTCAAGGACGAGATGACGACCCAGATGGCCGCGGCCGCCGGCATGACTCCCCACGACTACAAGCAGGCGCTGCGCCGCGGCGAGATCGAGGAGCCGCCCGTACCCGTCACCCTGAAGCAGGACGTCGACAAGGACGTCGTCTACTACCTGCGCGAGCGCCAGGAGGAGTTCCCGGGCGTCTCGGCCTCGCAGATGTACGTCCGCGACTACCCGAACGGGACGCTGGGCGCCCACCTCTTCGGCTACGTCAGCGAGATCGGGCCCGATCAGCTCCGGGAGCCCGCCTTCGAGGATCTCGAGCAGGGCGACCGGATCGGCGCCACCGGCCTCGAGTCCCAGTACGACCAGATCCTCCGCGGCCGTAACGGCGCCATCCGCGTCCAGGTCGACGCCTCCGGCGAGCCCCGGGGCCGCGAGCTCTCGCGGGTCGAGCCCGAGGCCGGCGACAACCTGAAGCTGACCCTGGACGAGAAGGTCCAGGCGGCCGGCGAGTCGGCACTCGCCTCGACCGGCCTGCCGGGCGCGTTCGTCGCGATGAAGGTCGACGACGGCTCGATCCTCGGAATGGGATCGGCGCCGACCTTCGACCCGAGCGTGTTCACCCCGCCGGTCTCGACGAAGGTCGTCAAGTCGCTCAGCACCGCCGAGGAGGACCCGCTGCTCGACCGCGCCGTCCAGTCCGGCTACCCGACCGGATCGACCTTCAAGGCGATCAGCGGATCGGCCGCCCTGGAATCGGGGCTGATCACGCCCGAGCACACGTTCGCCGACGCCGGCTCGTTCGAGCGGTACGACCGCAAGTGGATCAACGCCGGCGAGGCCGTCAACGGCGTCGTCAACATGGTCTCGGCCCTGAAGGTCTCGTCCGACGTCTTCTTCTACGACATCGGCGATCTGGCGAACCGGGTCTACGACGAGAACGGCACCGAGATCATCCAGGACTGGGCCAAGCAGCTCGGATTCGGCTCGCTTACCGGCGTCGACCTCCCGGGCGAGGGCGCCGGGCTCGTGCCGACCCCCGAGTGGCGCGACAAGCTCTACGAGCAGGCGGCCGACCCCGACTCCTGCGGCGGCAAGCAGCGGCTGTTCGAGCCCGGCTGCTACGAGACCGACCGCCCGTGGAGCGCCGGCGACAACATGAACCTCGCGGTCGGCCAGGGCGACCTGGCGGCGACCCCGCTGCAGCTCGCAACCGCCTACGCGACGATCGCCAACGGCGGCGAGGTCGTCCGCCCGCACTTCGGGATGGAGGCCGAGGACCCGACCGGCGCCCAGACCCAGGCGTTCGAGCCGGCGCCGCGCCGTGAGGTGGACCTCTCCGCGGAGACGCAGTCGACGATCACCGAGGGCCTGCGGGAGGCGGCGATGGAGCCCGGCGGCACGTCGTACGAGACGTTCGGCAGCTACCCGGTCGAGATCGCCGGCAAGACGGGAACCGCGGAGAAGACGGACCAGGAGGACCAGTCCTGGTATGCGGCCTTCGCGCCGGCCGACGACCCCAAGTACGTCGTCGTCGTCACCGTCGAGCGCGGCGGCTTCGGCGCCTCGACCGCAGCTCCGGCCGCCTGTCAGATCTTCAACGCGGTCTTCGGCGTCAAGGACCAGTGCGTCGCCGGCGACAGCCAGACCCGTTGACCCCCGACGCTGCGAAGATGACCTGAGACCCAGATGCCCACGATCGCAAGACCACGGACCTTCGACGAGCGCAGCGCCGGAATCGGCGCGCGCGCCGGGCTGCTCAAGATCGACCCGGTCACCGCGTTCGCCGCGATCGGCCTGATCGCCTGCAGCGTCCTCGCCCTCGGGGTCACGACCCAGACCGAGGTCGCCGGCGACCCGTACTTCTACACGATCCGACAGAGCATCTACGCGGTGATCGGGATCGCCTTGATGTTCACGCTCGCGCGCATCGACTACTCGCGCTTCCGCGAGCTCAGGGTCGGCATCTACAGCGCGATGATCTTCACGATCGTCCTCGTGCTCGTCCTCGGCTTCGCCGCCCTCGGCGCCCGCCGGTGGATCGAGCTCCCCTTCTTTCAGTTTCAGCCGTCGGAGCTGGGCAAGCTTCTGCTCGTCCTCGCTCTCGCCGGCTTCGCAATCGACCGGGCCCGTCGCCAGACGGCGTGGCAGCGCACCGCGCGGCTGCTCCTGCTGGGCTTCGTTCCCGCGTTGATCGTGTTCGTGCAGCCCGATCTGGGCACCGCACTCGTCTACGGCGTGGTCACGCTGTCGATCCTGTTCATATCCGGCACCCCCTGGCAGCACTTCGCCGCCCTCGGGGGCATCGCATTGGCAGCGACCGCAGCAGTGCTATTGATCGCGCCCGCTGTCGGGCACCCGGTGCTCCACGGGTATCAGCTCGATCGGCTGACGTCGTTCCTGAACCCCAGTGACGACCCGGCCGACTCCAGCTACCAGACCAATCAGGCGCTCACCGCCATCGGATCCGGGGGTAAGACCGGCCGCGGCGAGGACGCCACTCAGGTGCAGAACCACTTCCTTCCGGAAGCCCACACCGACTTCATGTTCTCCGCGATAGCGGAGCGGTGGGGGTTCGCTGGTGCTGCGCTGGTTCTATCCCTCTACGCGCTGCTCATATGGCGAGCGCTGCGGATAACGACTCTCTCGAAGAACTTGTATGGGAGCCTCGTCGGGGCGGGAATCGCCTCGATGCTGCTCTTCCAGGTTTTCGTCAACGTCGGGATGAACGTCGGGCTCATGCCCGTCACCGGAATCCCGCTTCCGTTGGTGAGCTACGGCGGCACCTCGGTGCTGGTCACGTTCATGGCCATCGGCGTTCTTCAGAGCATCTACGTCCAATCGCAGCTCTCCTCGCCGGGCAGCCTCAGAACTGCTCCGTGAGGTGAGCAACTTTGAAGAAGAAGATCCTCGTATCGGTTGACGCCGGTGAGACCCGCGTCGCCGTACTCGAAGCCAAGGGCTCGGCACGCGCCGGCCGCGGCAAGCAGAAGAACGAAAAGGAGGCCGATCGCCCGAAGGGCCGCAACGGCAAGGGCGACGACTGGCGCGTCGGCGAGCTCTACGTCGAGCGCCGCGGATCCCGCTCGATCGTCGGCAACATCTACAAGGGTGTGGTCGACAACGTCCTGCCCGGGATGGAGGCGGCGTTCGTGGACATCGGTCTCGAACGCAACGGCTTCCTCCACGTCGACGAGATCGTCACCCCCGACGGCAAGGCGGTGCCGAAGCGCGGCCGCGGCCAGGGCCGGCGGATCGACGAGCTGATCAAGCGCGGTCAGGAGATCGTCGTGCAGGTGGTCAAGGACCCGCTGAAGACGAAGGGCGCCCGGCTGTCGATGCAGCTCTCGATCGCGGGCCGCTATCTCGTCTACATGCCGCAGGGTGGTGGGATCGGCGTCAGCCGGCGGCTCCCCGACGGCGAGCGGACCCAGATGCGCAAGAGCCTCGAGAAGCTCCATGCCGCGAGCAAGGAGAAGGGCGGCTACATCGTCCGCACTGCTGCGCAGGGAGCCGACAAGGCCGATTTCGAGCGGGAGATCGCCTACCTGCACAAGCTCCACGAGGTCCTCGAGCGCCGGTCGAAGGACGCCGAGGCTCCGTCGCTGATCTTCCAGGAGGCGGACCTGCCGATCCGGGTCCTCCGCGACGTCCTCGGCAGCGAGTTCGACGGTGCCGAGATCGACGATCAGAAGCAGTACGAGCGGGTCACGTCGTTCTTCCAGCGCACGGCGCCGGAGCTCGTCGACTCCGTCGAGATGCATTCCCATTCCGAGCACCTGTTCGAGCGCCACGGCGCCGAGGAGGCGTTCCGCTCGACGCTCTCGCGCCGCGTCGACCTGCCTTCGGGGGGCTATTTGATCATCGACTACGCCGAGGCGCTGACGGTCATCGACATCAACACGGGCAGCTTCACCGGCAAGGGCAAGGGCCGGCTCGAGGACACGATCACCAAGGTCAACGTCGAGGCCGCGGACGAGGTCGTCCGGCAGCTGCGGCTGCGTGATATCGGGGGCATCATCGTCATCGACTTCATCGACATGGCCCGGGCGAAGAACCGCGATCAGGTCCTGAAGACCCTGCGCAAGGCGCTGGACGAGGACCGGACGAAGACCTACGTGGTCGAGGTCTCGCCGCTCGGGCTCGTCGAGATGACCAGGCAGAACGTCACCGACGGGGTCCGCGAGATCCTCACGACCCGCTGTCCGACCTGCGACGGCGAGGGTGTGGTCCGGTCGGCCGAGACGGTCGCGATCGAAGTGCTGCGGAAGCTCCGCGACGTGGCGTCCGAGGGCGAAGCGGCGGGGGCCTTCCTGATCCGGGTCCACCCGAAGGTCGCCCGCGAGCTGATGCGGCATGACAGCGGCCTGCTCGAGCTCGAGGAGGAGACCGGGAAGATGTTCCTGTTCGAGGGCGGCGAGGCGCTGCCGATCGACACCTTCGAGCTCGCCGAGTCCGGCGGGCGCGAGGAGATCGAACGCCGGGCGCTGCCGTTCCAGATCGGCGACGAGGTGCTGCTGACGATCGACGAGCCGCACATGTACAACCCCGGCGACGCCGTCGCGCGGGTCGACGCGCTCGTGATCACGGTCACGGGGGCGGCACCGCTGGTCGGCGAGCGCAAGCTCGTCAGGATCGAGGAGATCGGCCGGTCGGCGGGCCTCGCCACGCTGGTCGACGGCGTTCCCGAGGGGCCGGGCGAGCAGGATTCGCCCGAAGGGCTAGAATCCGGTTCTCGGCGCCGCGGCCGCAGAGGCGGACGGCGCCGTTCCCGCGCCGGAAGCGGTTCGAACTCCGGCCAAGAATCCTGATCCTCCACGGAGACGAGCAGACCGATATGTCCACATACGCGATAGTCGAGAGCGGCGGCAAGCAGTACCGCGTCGAGGAGGGCCAGTCCCTGCTCGTCGATCGCATCGCCGAGGACGAGGGCGCGAAGGTTCCCCTTCGCGCGGTCATGTTCCGCAGCGATTCCGACACCGTCGTCGCTCCGGCCGATCTCGAGAAGGTCAAGGTCGAGGCGAAGGTCGCGGGCCACGAGCGGGGGGAGAAGATCAAGGTCTTCAAGTACAAGGCCAAGAAGGGCTACCGCAAGCGCCGCGGCCACCGCTCCGAGCTGACCCGGCTCGAGGTGACCGAGGTGAAGATGCTGGGCCGCAAGCCGGCCGCAAAGAAGTCCGGCGCCGAAGCGAAGCCCGCGGCCGGCAAGGGGGACGAGGCGGCGAAGAAGCCGAAGGCCGCCCCGAAGGAGGCCGCTGCCGCCGAGCCGGCCACCGCCGGGGATGGGCTGCCCGAGGGAATCGGCAAGCCCGCCACGCGAGCGCTCGAGGAAGCGGGACTGACGACGCTCGAGCAGGTCGCGGGCAGGACCGAAGCGGAGCTGCTGGCCCTGAAGGGCATCGGCCCGAAGGCGGTCGAGGCGCTCGCGGGGGCGCTTGCCGACGCCGGCCTATCGCTGAAGCAGACCGACGAGAGCAAGGAGAGCGACTGATGGCACACAAGAAGGGCCTCGGCTCGAGCCGCAACGGGCGCGATTCCAACCCGAAGTACCTCGGCGTGAAGATCTTCGCCGGGCAGTCGGTCGAGGGCGGCGAGATCATCGTCCGCCAGCGCGGCACCCGGTTCCATCCCGGCGACGGCGTCCGCGTCGGTGAGGCCCACCCGCTCTATGGCACCCGGCCCGTGAAGGGCCGGAGCGTAGAGCTCGGCGGGGGCCGCGTCATCTCAAAAGCAGCGGACGAGTAGCGGCGACGTTCCCGTGCCCCGCCGGCCGCGGGCCGCGGGCCGGGAGGCCGCTTAGGCTCCCGGTGCTGTGTTCCACGATCGCGCGCGCATATTCGTCGAGGGCGGTCGCGGTGGCGACGGCGTCGTCAGCTTCCGCCGCGAGGCGCACGTGCCCCGCGGCGGCCCGGACGGCGGCGACGGCGGCCACGGCGGCGACGTCGTTCTCGTCTGTGATCCCTCGCGACGGGACCTCGCGGCGATGCGAGTCTCCGCCCACTTCCGGGCCGAGCGCGGTGCGCACGGCCAGGGCGCCAACAAGCACGGCGCGCGCGGATCCGATCTGATCGTCCCGGTCCCGCCGGGGACCACCGTCGAGGGACTCGGCGGTGAGTGGTTCGACCTGGTCGAGCCCGGCCAGCGGGCGACGGTCGCGGAGGGCGGCCTCGGCGGACACGGCAACAAGCGGTTCACCGCCTCGACCAGGCAGGCGCCCCGTTTCGCCGAGCGGGGCCTGCCGGGACGGTCGGGCTGGATCGAGCTCCGACTGCGCCTGCTCGCCGACGCCGGCCTGGTCGGCCTTCCGAACGCCGGCAAGTCGTCCCTTCTCGCCCGCATCACCCGGGCCGCGCCGAAGGTGGCCGACTACCCGTTCACGACGCTCTCACCGGTGCTCGGCACGATCGACGACGGTGAGCGCCAGCTCGTCCTCGCCGACATCCCCGGGCTGATCGAAGGGGCGGCGGACGGCGCCGGGCTCGGTCACGAGTTCCTCGCCCACGTCGAACGCTGCCGGGTCCTCGTCCACCTCCTCGAGCTCGGCCCGGGATCCGATCCCGATCGCGCCTACGAGGTCGTCCGCGGCGAGCTCGCCGCACACGGATCCGGGCTCGAGCGCCTGCCGGAGATCGTCGCCCTCTCGAAGTGCGATCTGCTCCCGACCGAGGAGCTCGAGCTCGAGCTCGAGGCTTGGCGGGACGGGCATCCGGGAAGTGACCCGATCGCGATCTCCTCGGCGACCGGAGCGGGGACCGAGGAGCTGGTGAGGGCGATCTTCCGCGCGGTCGGCGCGGCGGCGCCGGACGCGCCCGAGCCGGGGGCGACGGCGGGTGCACCGGAGTTCGAGGCCGAGCACAGGGTCTATCGACCGCAGGGGACCGGCGGGTTCGAGGTCGCCCGGATCGGCGAGGGCGTGTTCGAGGTGACCGGTCGCGGAGTCGAGATGCTGGTCGAGCGCCACGATCTCGCAAACCCGGAGGCGCTCTCCTACCTCGAGCGGCGGCTCCACGAGATCGGGGTGGTCAAGGCCCTGCGCGATGCGGGATTCGAATCGGGCGACGAGGTCAGGGTCGGCGACGAGGCCTTCGATTTGGATACTTAGGCCGTGACCCTCGTAGTAAAGCTCGGATCCTCGATCGTCGCCGGCGCCGACGGCGCCCTGCGCGCGGACGTGCTCGACTCGGTCTGCGCCCAGGTCGCAGAGCTCCACGAGGGAGGGGAGGAGATCGTCATGGTCACCTCGGGGGCGATCGCTCGCGGGCGGCGGCTGCTCGGCCTGCCGCGGCGCCCGACGGCGGTCGATGAGCTCCAGGCGGCCTCTGCGGTCGGCCAGGGATCGCTGTTCCGCGCCTACGAGGAGCGGCTGGCCGGCGGCGACGTCCGTGCCGCCCAGGTGCTCCTGACCGCCTTCGACATGTCCGAGCGGATCCATTACCTGAACGCGCGCCAGACCCTGCAGCGGTTACTCGCCTGGCACGTCGTGCCCGTCATCAACGAGAACGACACCACCGCCACGGACGAGATCACGTTCGGCGACAACGACTTCCTCTCGGCCCAGGTCGCGATCATGATCGAGGCCCGGAAGCTGATCCTCCTCACCGATCAGGCCGGGCTGTTCACGGCCGATCCCCGGAACGATCCCGACGCCGAGCTGGTCGGCGCCGTGACCGACACCGCCGAGCTCGACCGCTACCAGATCGGCTCGCGGGCATCGCAGTTCGGATCCGGGGGTATGCGGAGCAAGGTCGTCGCCGCGCAGATGGCCAGCGGCTCGGGCATCGCCGTGACGATCTGCGACGGGACGGCCGAGGGGACGCTGTGTGCGGCGGCCGCGGGGGAGCGGATCGGCACCTCGTTCACCGGTCGCGACAACCGCGCTCCGAGCTTCAAGCTGTGGTTGCGGTGGGCGACGCCCGCCCGCGGCCGGATCGTGGTCGACGACGGTGCCGGGCGGGTCCTGCGGGAACGCGGGTCCTCGCTGCTGCCGGTCGGCATCACCGGTATCGAGGGGACGTTCGCGGCGGGGGATCCGGTCGAGGTCGTCGACGCCGGCGGAATCGTCGGCAAGGGGATCACCGAGCATTCGTCCGAGGTTCTGCGGCGGCTCGCGGGACTGCGCAGCGCCGAGGTGACGGCGATCGTCTCCGGCGGCGCGGAGGAGGCGATCCACCGGGATCGCTTCGTCCTGACCTGAGTCGGGGCTCAGCCGGCGACCTCCGCGACCTCTCGCGGGGCGCGGCGCCTGAGGACGATCGCGGTGGCGAGGGCGACGAGGATCGCGCCGAAGCCGGCGATCAGGAAGACCTGGCCCGGGTCCAGCAGGCTCGCCAGCGCTCCGCCGCCCGCGAACGCGAGCCCGAATCCCCATGATCCGGCGGTCTCCTTGACGGCGAACACCCTCCCCTGCAGGTCCCCGGGGACGTCGCGCTGGAGGATGAGGCGACCGCTCACGCCCTCGAGGCCCTCGCCGGCACCGGCGAGGGTGAACGTGATGAGCGCGACCCCGAGGACCGCTGCCAGGCCGGAGCCGATCGTCGCCAGCCCGAAGAGGAGGATGCCGCCGAGCAGGATCCGCATCTCGCCGCCGAGCCGCACCCGCGAGACGAGCGCGGCCCCGATCACGATCCCGATCCCGTAGACGGCGACGAGCGCCGAGTACCCGGAATCGCCGGCGCCCAGTGTCTCCTTCGCGAGCAGCACCTCGGCGACGTTGATCATCGCCGCGAACCCGAGCGCCAGGCTGGATGCGACGATCACGGCGTTGACCCGGGTAAGGCCGCGCAGCGCCCGGAAGCTCTCTCCGGTGGCCGCGAGGAGCGTCGGGCGACCGAGCTCGCGGTGGTGCTTCGAGCGGTGACGGTCGAGGTCGACGCCGACGAGCAGCAGGGCCGATACGCCGAACGTGAGGCCGTTGAGGAGCAGGACGCCGACCGGGTCGATGAACAGCAGGGCGACACCGGCGACGGCGGGCCCGAGCGTGATCCCGAGATCCTCGATCGCGGTGTAGAGCGAAGTGACCGGAGCCAGCTCACCCTCGTCGTCGGAGACCGAATCGGCGATCCCCGCGAGGATCGCCGGCCGGAACAGCGACTCACCCGCGCCGGCGAGCATGGCGAACGCCGCCATTGCGGCGAAGCTGTCGATGACGCCGATGCCGACGAAGGCAGTGGCCCTGATCAGATCCGCCGCGATCGCGCAGCGCCGCCGGGGCCAGCGGTCGACGGCGGCTCCGAGCAGCGGCCCGAAGAGCATCGAGGGCAGGAACCCCGCGAGCAGGATCGCCGACAGCGCCCAGGCGGAGTCGAAGCGCTGGTAGACGACCAGGAGCAGGACTACGTAGCCGGCGCCGGTTCCGAGCGCCGACTGCGTGTGCGCGACGAAGAGCCGGTCCAGCCGGGCCGCGTGCACTGCTCTGATCATCGTTCGCATCTCGTCTCGCCGTTCTCAAGGAAATCTGCCCGAAGCCGATTAGAAAGTCGCAGAGCCGGCGTAATGCCGGCCCTGCGGTGTCATTGCGAGTTGCGCCACCTCAGCGCGACTGACGCATCAATCGGCCCCTTTCGGGGTCGCCACGAGCGTCGCCCGTCGACGGCTCCTATCCGTCGGCGGGTTGGCGTTCGAGGTTCTTGAGGCTTTCATCGCGCTGCGGGAGGCGGAACTACCACCTCGCGCGCGGCATAGGCTGCCTCCTTCTTTGTCGGCCGGCTGACGGAACCGGGCATATGCCGTCCATAGCCGCGGGGTCCCGGGCCGGCTGTTTCCTGGTCGCGGGAAACGCTAGCTCAGGCCGAGGCATTCCAAAACCCCCTGCATTCCGGTGGGCGCCGGCTCTCAGCCCCGGCGGTCGAACCGCGATCGGAAGGAGAGCACCATCGCGTACCCTGTCCCCGATGGCGACGACCACCGAATCGGTGACGGAGATCTGCCGGCGCGCCCGGGCGGCCGCGCTGGTGCTGCCCGGGACGGCGAGTGCCGACAAGGACGCGGCGCTGACCGCCCTCGCGCGCCTCCTGCGCGAGCGGGTGGCCGAGATCCTCGAAGCGAATGTCGCCGATCTCGAAGCCGGCCGCGAGGCCGGGCTCGACGACGCGCTGATCGATCGTCTCCGCCTCGACCCGGGACGGATCGAGGCGATGGCGGTGGGCGTGGAGGCCGTGCGCGCGCTCGACGACCCGGTCGGCGAGCTGCTCGAGCGGCGAACGCTCGAGAGCGGGATCGAGATGGAGCACCGCCGCGTGCCGATCGGTGTGGTCGCGATCGTCTACGAGGCGCGCCCGAACGTGACGATCGACGCCGCGGCCCTCTGCCTGAAGAGCGGCAACGCCGCCGTCCTGCGCGGCTCGAGTACCGCCGCCGCGTCCAACGCGGTCCTCGTCGGGATCGTCAAGGAGGCCGCGGCCGAGGCGTCGCTGCCCGAGGGGACCGTCGAAGCCGTGGCCGGCGGCGGCCGGGACGAGCTGGGCGAGCTCGCGCGGCAGCGCGATCTCGTCGATCTGATCATTCCCCGCGGCGGCGAGGGCCTGAAGGCTGCGCTCGAGGCCGTGGCCGAGGTGCCGATCCTCTATGCCGCCTCGGGCAACTGCCACGTGTACGTCGATTCCGGCGCCGATCTGGCGATGGCCCGGGACATCGCCTACAACGCGAAGGTCCAGCGTCCCGGCGTCTGCAACGCGGCCGAGACGCTGCTGGTGAACGCGGAGGTGGCCGCCGAGTTCCTGCCCGCGATCCTGGCCGACCTCGCAGCCGCCGGGGTCGAGCTCGTCGGCGACGAGCGGGCACGGGCCGCGGCGGGCGAGATCGCGGTGGCTCCCGCCGCCGACGACGACTGGGACCGCGAGTACCACGGCCTGAAGCTGGCGGTCGGGGTCGTCGACTCGGTCGCCGATGCCGTCGATCACGTCAACCGCCACGGCAGCGGTCACTCCGAGGCCATCGTCACCGCGTCGGATGCATCCGCCGACGCATTCACCGCCGGCGTCGACGCCGCCTGCGTCTACGTCAATGCTTCGACCCGATTCACCGACGGTTTCGAATTCGGGATGGGCGCCGAGATCGGCAACTCGACCCAGAAGCTTCACGCGCGCGGGCCGATCGGGCTTCGCGAGCTCACCTCGACGAAGTACGTGCTCCGCGGTAGCGGCCAGACCCGCGGGTGAGCTCGTCGGTCGGCGTCCTCGGAGGCGCGTTCAACCCGCCGCACATCGGCCATCTCCTGCTCGCCCAGGAGGCCCTGGTCGCCCTCCGGCTCGACGAGATCGTGCTCGTCCCCACGGGCGTGGCCCCGCACAAGGTGATCGAGCCCGAGCCCGGCGCGGACCTCCGCCTCGAGCTGACGGCCGCCGCCGCGGCCGGCGCGCCGGGCCTGTCGGTCTCCGGTCTCGAGGTCGGGCGGGAGGGGCCGTCTTTCGCCTTCCGTACGCTTGAATTGCTGGGCGATGAGCGACCGGGGAGCAAGCTGACCTTCGTGATGGGAGCCGACGTCGCCTCCGGGCTCGAGCGCTGGGAGCGTCCCGAGCGCGTCCTCGAGCTCGCCGGCGTCGCCGTCGCGGCCCGGCCGGGATTCGACCTCGGAGAGGTCGACGCGGTGCTCGGCCGCCTCGGCTCAAGGGAGCGAGCGGAGCGGATCGAGATGCCGCCGGTCGGGATCTCGTCGACCTTGGTCCGCGAGCGGGTCGCGGCCGGGCTGCCGATCCGCTGGATGGTGCCGGAAACGGTCGAGCGGCTGATCGGCGACCGCGGCCTGTACGGGGCGTCGGCGTGAGCGGCTCGGAGGATCTCGCCCGGCGGATCGCGGTGCTCGCCGACGACAAGGGCGCGACCGAGATCGTCGCGATCGACGTCTCGGAGCTGCTCGGCTACACCGACTACCTGATCATCTGCACCGCCCGCAACGAGCGGCAGGCGAAGGCGATCGCAGACGAGGTCCAGATCAGGCTCAAGCGGGACGACGGCCTGATCGCGAAGCGGGTCGAGGGTCTGCCTGAGGCGCGGTGGATCCTCGTCGATTACCTCGACTGCATCCTTCACGTCTTCGTCGCGGAGACGAGGGAGCTGTACCGGCTCGAGCAGCTCTGGGGCGAGGCACCGCGGCTGGATCTCGGCGAGATCGCCGATGACGTCCGCCGTCGCGCCTAGTCTCGGCGCATCGCCGACGAGACGTTCAGCAGATCCCTGTTCGGTTTCCGGCCCCCGGAGGTGCGCGAGGCCATCGACGTGCTCGAATCGGAGCTCGGTCGCCGCGGTGAGGCGATGCGAGCCTGCGAGGCGGCTTCCGACGGGCTCCGCCGCGAGGCGGACGACCTGCGGCAGCGCCTGGTCGCCCGCGAGGCGGAGGCCCGCGAGCTCCGGCAGCAGATCGAGGACGTGAGGGCACAGGCCGCCGAGGAGCTGCACGCGGTCGCCGTCTTCGCGCGCCAGCTCGAGGAGCTGAGGGTCGCTGCACGCGGCGCGGCGACCCGGATCCGGCTCCGCGCGCTCCGCGAGGCCGCGGAGGTCAACGCCCGCCTGCTCGACGCAACCGATCCGCGTTCCGGAGCGGTGCGGGACCGGATGCTCGACGCTCTCGAGCGGGCACTCGACCGGATCGGGACCCAATGGGAGGAGGGAGGCGGCGCGGCGGATGCCCCGGTCGCGCCGATCGCGCGCTCTGCGGCCTCCCGGGTGTTGCTCGCGGGCGGGCAGGTCGCGGGGCGCAGGGTCAGCGTCGACATCGGCCCGTTCGAGGATTTCAGCCAGCTCGTCCGCTTCGAGGACGCCGCGAACGCGATCGGCGGCACCGGGGACATCTCGATCAAGCGCTTCTCCGGCGGCAGGGCGCAGATCGACGTCGCGCTGAGCGAGCCCGTCGACCTCCTGCACGAGCTCGAGGAGAACTGCGATCTCGAGTTCCGGGTTCGGTCCCGGAGCGGTGACGAGATCGTCCTCGACGTCGAGGATTGAGGTCGCACCGACCCGACGGGAGGGGCTAGAGCCGCCCCTCGATCGCGTAGCGGAGGATCGCGACGACCTGCTCCGGCTCGCGGGCCACCGCCAGCGCCGCCCGGTCGACCTCCTTCAGCGCATGGTCGTGCTCGGGCGGATGGAGGCTGATCAGCGGTGTCCCCAGCGCCGCCGCCTGGCCGGCGTCGAAGGCGGCGTTCCACTGCTTGTACTTCTCGCCGAAGCGGACGACGACCACGTCGGCCTCGCGCAGCAGCGTGCCGGTGCGGATCGCGTTGACGCCGGCGCCCTTGTGGTCGTGCCAGAACTTGTCGTCCTCGGGCCCGAGGATCGCGACGCCGCAGTCGTCGCTGGCCGGGTGGTCGGTCACGGGATTGGTCAGCACGACCGGCAGCCCGGCCTCCCGGACGCCGGCGGCGATCCGATCGCGCCAGTCGGAGTGGATCTCGCCGGCGAGGTAGACGATCCAGGTCCGCTGCGGATCGGCGCTCATCGTCCGGTGCTCAGCGCGCGGACCCGAAGATCCTCAGCAGGAACAGGAAGAGGTTGATGAAGTCGAGATAGAGCGCCAGGGCACCGAGGATCGACGCCTTGCGCAGGGTCTCGCCGTCGGCGCCGCTCTCGCCGATCTGCTTGATCTTCTGCATGTCGTAGGCGGTCAGGGCGCAGAACAGGAGCACGCCGCCGAACGTCACGAACCAGTACAGGACCGAGTTGGCCCAGAAGATGTTCACGACCATGCCGATGATCAGCCCGATCAGTCCCATGAAGAGGATCGACCGCAGGCCCGAGAGGTCGCGCTTGGTCGCGTACCCGTAGACGGCCATGCCGCCGAACATCCCGGCCGCGACGCCGAAGGCGGAGGCGATCGACGCCGTCGTGTAGGCCTCGAGGATCACCGAGAAGATGAAGCCGTTCAGCGCGGCATAGAAAGCGAACAGGAAGACCGACACCGAGTAGCTGAGCCGGTTGATTCCGGCGGAGATCGTCACGACGAGACCGAGTTGGGCGACGAACATCACCAGCCACGCCCATGCGTGGTCCTCGAACCAGCTGATCATGTCGCTGCTGGCCGCCACGTAGGCGGCGATCCCGGCCGTCAGCGCGAGGCCGAGGAACATCCAGCCGAACACCGACGTCAGGAACGACTGCCTCGCAAGCTGAACGTCGGCGCCCTGAACCGTCGTCGTTCCGTACTGCTCGTCCATACGCTTGGGCTCCCTCTCGTCTGGCGCCCACCGGAACGGGGCGATCTCCGGGGTGGAGGATACATCGCTCAACCCCTGTGCCCGAAGGGCTCGTTCATGAGGCCGGCGCCCCTTCGACCGATCGGGATCTTGCCGATATGCGGGGAAAACCCGGATCGGTGGACTCCCCGGTGCGCGGGCCGGGACCGAAAGCCGCGCGCCGGTAGACTTGCCTCTCCTTCGTGGGGCTGTAGCTCAGTTGGCTAGAGCGTCCGGCTGGCAGCCGGGAGGTCAAGGGTTCGAATCCCTTCAGCTCCACTCATGTCGCCGGCCGCCCCCGCGGGCTCGCCGTGCGGAGGATTGGTCTTGCGGGGAGCCTTCCGAGGCGGTTTGATTCCGGCATGTACATCGTGCGTCGTCTCGTTCCCGCTCTCGTCCTCACCGCCGCTGCGGCCTTCGCCACCGTGTCCGCCGCCGAAGCGAAGCCGAAGGGCTTCAAGTTCGGCGTCAGCGCCGCCGACGTGACCCCGCACTCGGCGATCTTCTGGGCCCGGGCGACGAAGACGGGCAGGACCTACGTCCAGATCAAACGCAACGGCAAGCTCGGGGGGTGCAGGTCGAACCGGCAGCCGAAGAGCCGCATGGTGAGAGCGAAGCGGAAGAACGACCTGACGGTCCAGAGGCGCATCGGCGGCCTCAAGCCTGACACGGGCTACAACTACCGCTTCTGCGCGAAGAAGGGTGGATACAGCGCCACCGGGCACTTCGTCACCGCGCCCGGGAAGAAGTCGAACCGGTCGATCCGCTTCGCGCTCGCGGGCGACCAGGACGCGCGCCCGCTTCCCGGCGAGCGCGATCCCTACTGGAACGACTTCCAGGTCTGGGACCGGATCCGTCAGCAGGAGAACGACTTCAACGTCCTGATGGGCGACACCATCTACTCCGATACCGAGGTCCCCGGCTACACGCTCGAAGACGTCGCCCTGACCGTCAAGCAGAAGTGGAGCGCGTACAAGACGAACCTGAAGATGAGGCCGTGGTGGAAGGCACGCGGGACCGCCGCCTACTACGCGCACTGGGACGACCACGAGTTCGTCAACGACTTCTCGCGCGAGGAGAACAAGTTCCCCTACAGCAACGACGGCGTCTTTCAGGGCGTGAACAGGATCAACGGCGAGAAGCTCTACAAGCGCGGCGTCCAGGCGTTCCGCGACTACAACCCGGTCTCCTTCTCGAAGAAGACCGGCCTCTACCGCCACGAGCGATGGGGCAGGAACCTCGAGGTGTTCTTCCTCGATGAACGCTCCTTCCGGTCGTCGAGCGCCGACTACAACGGCGACTGCGACAACCCGGCGGGCAGCGGCGACCCCGATCTCGCTCCGACGGCGCCGCAGAGCACCCGCAACGTCTTCGCGGCCCTCGCCCCGGCGCTGGCGAATCCGGTGCCGCCCGGTTGTCTGGAGGCGATCAACGACCCCGACCGGACGATGCTCGGCAGCAGACAGCTGAGGACGTTCAAGGACGACATCAGGAAATCGGATGCGACCTTCAAGGTGATCTTCAACGAGGTCCCGATCCAGCAGTTCTATGCGTTGCCCTACGACCGCTGGGAGGGCTACGCGGCCGAGCGCAAGGACCTGCTCAGGTTCCTCGAGAACAAGGTCGAAAACGCCGTCTTCCTGACGACGGACGTCCACGCCAACATGGTCAACGACGCCCGTTTCAACACCCTCGGCGGCTCCGGCGTCAAGGATTCCGGGATCTTCGACATCACGACCGGCCCGGTGGCCACCGAGACCTATTCGGGTGAGATCAGCGGAACCGTCGGCAACCCGGCCGCGGGCTCCCTGGTGACCAGCCTGTTCCTGCAGCCCCAGCCCCCGGCCGGGGTCGGGATGCAGTGCGCGGCGACCGACCAGTACAGCTACGCCGAGGTCGAGGTGACCGGACGCGAGCTGACCGTCGACCTGCTCGACGACCGGGACCAGCCGGTCATGGACACGGGCGATTCGTCGACGCCGGCGCCGCCCTGCTCGCAGGTGGTGATCCCGGCCGAGTAGCCGCGGCCGCCCGCGCCCGG
>JAGQUO010000257.1 GCA_020438445.1 Solirubrobacterales bacterium | reverse complement strand
ATCTCCTCGGTGGGGTTGAGCTCCGCGAACCCTGGCGCGGGACGGTGGATCGGCCACTTCTCGGTGGCGGTCACCGCCTCGCCCTCGTCGATCGCCTCGCCGAGCACGTTGAAGATGCGGCCCAGAGTGGGCTGCCCCACCGGAACCGAGATCGGTGCGCCGGTGTCGACGACCTTCGCGCCGCGCGCAAGGCCGTCGGTGGTGTCGAACGCCACCGCGCGGACGCGGTCGTCGCCGAGATGCTGCTGGACTTCGGCAACCAGCGAGCCGCCGTCGGGCCGCGAGACCTCGAGCGCGTTGTAGATCGCCGGGAGGTCGCCGTCGAACCGGACGTCGAGGACCACACCCTTGATCTCAAGGATCGCTCCGGTGTTTTCTGCCATTGCGGTGCTCACTCTCCTTCGGGACGTGCGGCGGACCGAACGTGATGATTAGTCAAGGGCGTCTGCTCCAGCGACAACCTCGAGGATTTCCTGGGTGATGGCGGCCTGACGGGCGCGGTTCATGGCGA
>JAGQUO010000256.1 GCA_020438445.1 Solirubrobacterales bacterium | reverse complement strand
GGCCGGCACCCACCGACGCGGCGTCGGCGTGGGAGGCACCCTGGTGATCGAGATCGAAATAGGCGTACTTGTCCGACCCCATCGATTCCAGCACGCCGATGTCTGCGGTGAAAGTTCCTCCGGCAGATCGGGTTTCGGAATCGATGAGCGCGGCGTCCTCCAGGTTCTCCGGGCGGATACCGATCAGCACGTCGCCATCGCCCTTCGCACCCGCCACGACCTGATTGTGGTCGGGCAGCGTGACCTTGCCGATAGGCGTGTCGATGGCATCGGTGCCGAGACGACCCGGGATGAAGTTCATCGACGGTGAGCCGATGAAACCGGCGACGAACAGATTCACCGGATTGTTGTACAACTCCTGCGGCGACCCGATCTGCTGCACATAGCCCCCGCGCAACACCACCACCCGGTCACCGAGGGTCATCGCCTCGGTCTGATCGTGCGTCACGTACATGGTGGTGGTGCCCAGCCGGCGCTGCAATTGGGAGATCTCGGCGCGCATCTGCACGCGCA
>JAGQUO010000255.1 GCA_020438445.1 Solirubrobacterales bacterium | reverse complement strand
CGCCGTCGGAGGCGGTGCAGGGGTACCCGCCGGGGCTGGAGGCAATTGTGCTGCGCTGCCTGGCGCTGCACCCCGACGATCGCTACCCCTCGTGCGACGCGCTGCGGGTGGCCCTGGAGGCATTTGCGATGGAGCACCGCCTGGTGCTCTCGGCCCCGGCGCGCGCCGAGGTGCTGGAGCGCTGGCTGGGCCCGGCGACGCGGCCGACGCTCGAGGAGTCGCCGACGGAGGTCGAGAGCCGTGGGGGCCGCGAGGGCCGCGAGGGCCGCGAGAGCCACGAGGGCCGCGAGGGCCGCGAGGGCCGCGAGGGCCGCGAGGGCCACGAGGACGATGATCCGAGCGCAGGCGGGTGGAGCGTGATGCCGGCGTCGGAGACCGCCGAGACGATCGCCCTGCCCTCGCGCGTCCAGGCGCACGCGAGGGCGTCGTCGTCGCGACGCAGCGCGCTGCTGGTGGTCGCCACGGCGGGCATCACCGGGCTGTCGGTGTGGGCGATGACCGGGGCTCGCGACGCG
>JAGQUO010000254.1 GCA_020438445.1 Solirubrobacterales bacterium | reverse complement strand
CATCGGTGATGCAGCACTTGCGCTGGGGGACACGCTGGACACCCTGGAGGTCAATCCCCTGCTGGCCGAGGGTGATCGCATCGAGGCGCTCGACGCGCTGGCGACTTACCGCTGAAGATTGACCGATACCCGCGGCCAACGACTGGAGACTTGCATGGAATATGTTCGACTGGGCCGAACCGGCCTCAAGGTGTCCCGCCTCTGCCTGGGTTGCATGACCTATGGCGAGCCCAAGCGTGGCGCACACGAGTGGACGCTGAACGAAGAAGCCAGCCGGCCGCTGCTGCGCCAGGCGTTCGAAGCGGGCATCAACTTCTTCGACACGGCCAACATCTATTCCGATGGCACCAGCGAGGAGTTCCTGGGTCGCGCCGTGCGGGAGTTCTCTCGGCGTGAGGACGTGGTCATTGCCACCAAGCTCAACAGCCCGATGCGCAAGGACCCGAACGCGGCCGGCCTCTCGCGCAAGGCGGTGATGACCGAGATCGACGCCAGCCTCAAGCGCCTCGGCACCGACCA
>JAGQUO010000253.1 GCA_020438445.1 Solirubrobacterales bacterium | reverse complement strand
CGGGCCGGTGAGGTGCCGATGCTGCGGCTGCGGGCCGGGGCAGGGTCGGCGGTCGGGCCGCTGCCGGCGGGCGAGCGCGACGCGATCCTCTACATCCACGGCGGCGGTTACGTGCTCGGGGGCGAGGGCGCCTACGCGGGATTCGCGGCGCGCTTCGCCGAGGAGACCGGCGCCGACGTCTACCTGCCCGACTACCGGCTCGCGCCCGAGCACCCCTTCCCGGCGGCGCTCGACGACGTGTTCTCCGCCTACACCGCGATGCTCGAGCTCGGACACAGCCCCGGGCGGGTCGCGGTCATCGGTGATTCCGCCGGTGGCGGGCTGGCGACGGCGCTGATGCTCGTCCTGCGGGAGATGACTGTCCCCGCTCCGGCGGCGCTCGTGCTGATCTCGCCGTGGCTCGACCTCACCCTCTCGGGTGCGAGCGTGGCTGCGAACGACCGCCTCGACCCAGTGCTGCGCCACGACTTCCTCGGCGAGGGCGGCCGCGCCTACGCCGGTGATCTCCACCGCTCGGACCCGCGCGTCTCG
>JAGQUO010000252.1 GCA_020438445.1 Solirubrobacterales bacterium | reverse complement strand
GATCTGGATCCCCGTCCGGAAATCCAGCTCCCCGGTGGGCTCGTCTGCGAGCAGCACGGGGTTGCCCGTCGCCAGCGCCCTTGCGATGGCCACCCGCTGCTGCTCTCCACCCGAGAGTTCGTGCGGGAAATGACTGCCCCGGTCCCCAAGCCCGACGTCCTCCAACACGGTCGCTGCGTGTGCCCGTGCGAAACGCCGCGATGAGTCGATCCCGAATTCCACGTTCTCTCGCGCAGTGAGGCCAGGGAACAGGTTGAAGCTCTGGAAGATGAAGCTGACCGTCTGACGACGGAACGCGGCGAGTTCACTGCGCCGGGCGCGCGTGATGTCCTGGCCGCCGACCACGACCTGCCCGGAGGTCGGTGAGTCCAGCGCCCCGATCACGTTGAGCAGCGTCGTCTTGCCGCATCCCGATGGCCCGAGCACGACGACGAATGCCCCCTCTTCGACCTCAAATGAAACGTCGTGCAGTGCCACTACCCGGGATGCCCCGTCTCCGTACGTCCGCCATACGTCCCGCAGTGCTATCAGCGCAGCCA
>JAGQUO010000251.1 GCA_020438445.1 Solirubrobacterales bacterium | reverse complement strand
GACGCCCTGAGAGGCGGCCGTAGGGCGGGAAGCGATCGACGCGGAAGTAGACGTCTCCGCCCGCCTCGTACGCGAGGTCGCGGTCGATCAGTCGTTCAATGAGACCGATGATCTCGGGAAGGTGTTCGGTGACCAGCGGTTCGGCGTCGGGTCGCCCGAGTTCGAGGCGGTCGGTGTCGGCGATGTACTCCCGCCCGTAGCGCTCGGCGAGCGCCGTCGACGCCACGCCTTCGGCCCTGGCCGCCGTGTAGATCTTGTCGTTGATGTCGGTGAGGTTGCTCACGAGCCGGACCGCGTGGCCCCGCCGTGTCAGGTACCGCTTGAGCACCGAGAAGACGATGTAGGGGCGCGCGTTGCCCACGTGGATGGGCCCGTAGACCGTCGGCCCGCAGACGTAGATGCCGATGACGCCGTCGGGACCGGGCGTCAGGGGCTCCACCCGCTTGCTGAGTGTGTTGTAGAGCCGCGGTCCGTCGCTCATTCGCCCGCTCCCTCGACGAGCGCCACCGCGTTGCACGCGATGCCCTCTCCCCGGCCCGTG
>JAGQUO010000250.1 GCA_020438445.1 Solirubrobacterales bacterium | reverse complement strand
CGTAGGTCACCTGGAAGTTGAGCTGCTTGCGGTAGTGGGCGGTCAGGAGCGCGTAGCGCACCTCGCGTCCGCTCGCGCCGGCCAGCTCGCGCAGCTGCGCGAAGGTGTAGAAGTTCCCGAGCGACTTCGACATCTTCTGGCCGCCGACGAGCAGGTGCTCGTTGTGCACCCACAGGCGCGAGAAGACGTGCCCGGTCGCCGCCTCGGTCTGGGCGATCTCGTTCTCGTGGTGGGGGAAGACGAGGTCCACGCCGCCGGCGTGGATGTCGATGGACTCCGCGAGGTGCTCCATCGCCAGCGCGGAGCACTCGAGGTGCCAGCCCGGCCGCCCCTTGCCGAGCGCCGTGTCCCAGGCCACGTCCCCGTCGTCCGGGGTCCAGGCCTTCCACAGCGCGAAGTCCTGCGCGCTCTCCTTGTCGTACTCGTCGGCCGCGACGCGCCCGCCGGCGCCGGCCTTGAGGCTGCGCTCCTCGAGGTGGCTCAGCCGTCCGTAGCCAGGGAAGGCCCCGATCTTGAAGTAGATCGAGCCGTCCTCGCTCTTGTA
>JAGQUO010000249.1 GCA_020438445.1 Solirubrobacterales bacterium | reverse complement strand
ACGGCGATCATGCGGGCCGGCGGGCCGACGAGATGATCGACGTCTTCGACCTCCGCGCCAAGGCCCACACCCGCACCTCGAAGCTGTCGGGTGGGATGAAGCGCCGCCTTCTGCTCGCGCGGGCGCTCCTGCACGAGCCCCTGCTCGTCATCCTCGACGAGCCGACGGCCGGCGTCGACATCGAGCTCCGGCACGACCTCTGGAGCTACATCCGCCTCCTCCACGAGCAGGGAACGACGATCCTCCTGACGACCCACTACCTCGAGGAGGCCGAGTCGCTGTGCGAGGACATCGCGCTGATCTCGGCCGGGAGGATCGTCGCCCGCGACACCCCCGACGGGCTCAAGCGGCGCTTCGACGCGACCAGCCTCGAGCAGGTCTACCTGCAGACGGTCTCGACCTCCCTGCCGGCGGTGATGGCGGCGGAGGAGGCGGAGCGGTGAGCACGGCCGATCGCACCGTCGCGCGCCCGGCCGCGTCCCGGCCGGCCTTCGCCGCGCCCGACCCCGCCCGCTCGATGCGGGCGCTCGTGCTGCGCGAGTGCCGCCGGGT
>JAGQUO010000248.1 GCA_020438445.1 Solirubrobacterales bacterium | reverse complement strand
GCCGCTACTACGAGGAATTCGTCATCGGCGACGTCTACAAACACTGGCCCTCGAAGACGATTACCGAAGCCGAGGACCACCTGTTCTGTGCAATGACCATGAACAACCATCCCCTCCATTCGGACCGCTGGTATGCGGAAGAAGAAACGCAGTTCAAGAAGAACGTGGTCGTCGGAAACTTTGTGTACTCGCTCGTGCTCGGCATGAGCGTGCCCGACGTGTCGGGCAAGGCGATCGCCAACCTCGAGGTCGAGACACTTCAGCATAAGATGCCCACATTTCACGGCGACACGGTGCGGGCCGAGACAACGGTGCTCGACAAGCGCGAATCGGCCAGCAAGCCGGACCGGGGCCTCGTCACGGTCGAGACCAGGGGCGTGAACCAGCGGGGCGAAGAAGTTTGCTACTTCAAGCGCAAGGTGATGGTGCCCAAGCGTCCCGCTTAGTCGTCCGGCCCGTGGCCCACCATCAGCGTGGCCGTCGATCCATCGTCCGACTTCTGGAATACCGTCCGGTGTGGGAACGGGATCTCGATGCCCTCAGCGTCGAAGC
>JAGQUO010000023.1 GCA_020438445.1 Solirubrobacterales bacterium | reverse complement strand
CGCGTCGCCCGGGGCCGGCGGGCGGCCGCGGTCGGCCTGCCGGTGATCGTCGTCACCGCCGCCGCCGCCTCGCTGCCGTTCGCGATCGCAGGGTTCGTCGGAATCCTCGGCGTCGGGCTCGTCAACGACGACATGGCCTCTCATCTGATCATCGCCGACTACATCAGCGACTACTCCGGAGCGGTGCCGAGCTTCATCAAGGGCGGTTATCCGATCGGCCCGCACGCGATCGTCGCCGCGATCGCTCGGGCCGGGGACGCCGGGCTGGTCGACGTCTTCGCGGGATTCACGATGGCTCTCGCGCCGCTGTTCGGGATCCTCGCGATCGGTCTGCTCGGTCGGATGGGGAGATGGCGCGTGCTCGTCGGTGCCCCCCTCGTCGCCCTCTGCTATCTCGCGGCCGCCTACCTGACGCAGGGAGCATTCAAGGAGCCGCTGCAGGCGATGCTCCTGATCGGCTTCGGGCTGTCGCTCGCCGGCCTGATCGGCATGAGGACGCCGCTGGACGAGCTCGGTGATCCCGGGGAGCCCGCACGCCGGGCCCATCCCGTTCTCCGGGTCCTCCCGTTGGCCCTGATCGCCGCCGCCTCGGTCTTCAACTACAGCCTGCCCGGCCTGCTCTGGATTGCGGCGGTCGGCGCGGTCGTGCTCGCCGCCCGTCTGCTCCTCGTCGAGCCTCGCCCCGAGCTTCCGGAGGACTGGCTGCGGAGGCTCGCCCCCTATCTCCTCGGCCTGGTGGTGGTCATCGCCCTCGCGACCGCAGGCGAATGGAGCCGGATCGCCAGCTTCAGCCGTCTCTCGGCGCTGAACCCGGACCGGTTCGGCTCCGATCTCGGGAACCTCGCCCAATCACTGTCGCCCCTGCAGGCGTTCGGCATCTGGCCGGCGGGCGAGTTCGACGCGACGCCCTCCTCGGCCGGGGCGCCCGCGGCGGCCTTCTACGTCGGTGCGGCGATCGGGCTCGCCGCCCTCGTCACCGGCCTCGCCCGCGAGCGCCGCGAGCGCGACTGGGCGCTGCAGGCGCTGCTCGTGGCCATGGCCGCCGTCTACGTCCTCGCCGCGCTCTTCAGCAGCCCCTACATCGCCGCCAAGGCGCTTGCGATTCTCTCCCCGGTCGTGATGGCGATCGCCCTCCGGGGCACCCTCGCCCGGCAGGGCGCGGCTCTCGTCCTCGGCGTCGTCCTCGTCGTCGCGGCGGCCGGATCGAGCTTCCTCGTCGTTCGCAACGCTCCGGTCGGGCCCGACGATCACGCGCGGCAGCTCGAGTCGTTCCGCCCGATCGTCGAGAACGAGCCGGTCCTGTTCCTCGGGCGGGACGACTTCATCGGGTGGGAGCTGCGCGGCTCGGGCGACATCACCGGGATCGTCACCAACTTCTACGACGTCGAGGACGCGCGCCCGCGCTTCAAGAAGGGCGAGGGGGGAGGGGAGAAGTTCGATGTCGACGCCGTCTTCCCGGCGACGCTCGACAGCTTCCGCTACATCATCGCGAGCAGCGGCGGGCCCGCCTCCGGCGTTCCGCCGCGGTTCCGGGTCGTCGAGAAGACCGACGATTACGTGCTCTACGAGAACACCGGCCGGACCGGCAAGCGCAAGACCCTGGACGAGGGCACGGCGCCCGGCGCGGTGCTCGACTGCACCGACTCCGCCCAGCGATCGGTCGCCAGGGGCAAGGGGACCGCGCTCGTCTGGAACACCAAGCCGGTCATCGCCGAGCCGGATGGTTGGAAGCCCGCGCCGACCGCCGCCGACGGCGCTCCGGCCTCGATGAAGCTCGACCTCCCCGAGGCGGGCAGGTGGCAGATCTCGCTCGAGTACGACAGCCGCCGGCCCCTGCGCGTGACCTCTCCCGCGCTCGGACTCGACGCCACGGTGGCGGCCAACCTCGACTTCCGCGGCGAGACGCCGACCTATCCGGTGGCGGAGGTCGAGATCGACGAGCCGGTGACCGCCGAAGTCACGGTCGAGCCCGAGGAGCCCAACCTGATCGCACGGATCCTCAGGGCCCCGAACGAGGCCCACCTCCGGTCGCTGACGGCGACGCCACTCGACCCGGGCGCGGTGGAGCGAATCCCCGTCCGCCAGACCTGCGGGCAGTACGTCGACTGGTATCGGGCCGGCAGCTGACCCCTGCTCGCCGGAAGCAAATCGGCTAATTTGAGTTTCGTGAAGGGGAGAGGGAGAGGGGCGGCTCGGAGCTGGGATTCCGGCCGCCTCGACCCGGTGGAGGCCTCGGTGCAGCTCGAGCGGGGCGACAACCGGCCCAGCAAACCTTGGGGTAGGGGTCTGGGGGTTTCCTCGATGGCGGCGGCGGCGGGCGCGTGCAGGATGGCATCACCAAACCGACTTCCGAGCCGAGGAGGCCAACGATGAATCCCGACACCGAGACGACGATCGACCTGACCCCGCTGCGCGACGACTTCGCCGGCGGCCTCTACACCGCAAGCGACGCCGGCTGGGACGAGGCACGGCTGGCCTGGAACCTCGCCGTGGATCAGCACCCGGCGGCCGTGGTCATTCCCGAGGACGCGGCCGATGTCGCCCGCGCCGTCCGCTTCGCCCGCGATCGGGGCGTTCGGGTCGCCGTTCAGGGAACCGGCCACAACGCCGCCGCCTACGGGGACCTCACGGGCGTCATGCTGATCAAGACCGAGCGGATGCGCGACGTCGCGATCGACCCGGGGACGCGGACCGCGAGGGTCGGCGCCGGGGTCACCTGGGGCGAGGTCATCGGTCCGGCCGCCGAGCACGGGCTGACCGCCCTGGCCGGCTCCTCGCACGACGTCGGCGTCGTCGGCTACACCCTCAGCGGCGGTGCCGGCTGGCTCGCCCGAAAGCACGGACTCGCCTCCGAGCGGGTGACGGCGATCGAGCTGGTCAGTGCCGAGGGCGACCTGCGCGAGGTCACCGCTCTCACCGATCCGGACCTGTTCTGGGCGCTGCGCGGAGGCGGCGGGAACTTCGGCGTCGTCACCGCATTGGAGTTCGGCCTGCTCCCGGTTCCCGAGGCCTACGCCGGGACGCTGTTCTTCCCGCTCGAGCGGGCCGGCGAGGTGCTGGACGCCTGGCGGCGCTGGGCCGCGACGGCTCCGGACGAGGCGACCTCGATCGGCCGCCTGCTCCAGATCCCGCCGATCCCGGACGTGCCGGAGTTCCTGCGCGGCCGGTCGTTCGCGGCGATCGAGGTGGTGTTCCTGGGCTCCCAGGAGCAGGGCGAGGAGCTGCTGGCGCCGTTGCGTGAGCTCGGCCCGGAGATGGACACGTTCGCGATGGCGAGCCCGGCCGACCTGATGGCCCTGCACATGGACCCGCCCGGCCCGGTGCCCGGGATCGGCGACCATCAGATGCTCGCCGATCTCGACGCCGAGGCGATCGAGCGTCTGGTGGCCGCGATCGGGGCCGGCACGAACTCGCCGATCCTCGCGTTCTCGATCCGTCACATCGGCGGTGCGCTCGGGCGTCGGGCCGAGGACAGCGGCGCGCTCGGCGCGCTGAACGGGCGCTTCATGACCTTCGCCGTCGGCATGGTCATGGATCCGTCGGTCGTCCCGGGGCTCCGAGCCGCGTTCGAATCCGCCCGGAAGGCTCTGGACGTCGTCGACAACGGCGCGGCGTACACGAACTTCGCCGAGAGCCCGGTGGAGCCCGAGGCGTGCTTCGGCGAGCGGACGCTCGCTCGCCTGCGCGAGATCAGAGCGAACGTCGACCCGGACGGCCTGTTCCTCGCCAACCATTCGATCGACGCCTGAACCCCTTCGCCACGGGCCCGGATCGTTATAGATTCGGGCCCGTGGCGGATGCGGTCGAAGCGCTCGTGGAGCGCGAAGGGGAGCTTGCGACAGCGGCGGCCGCCCTCGACCTGGTGCTCGACGGCGACGGGCGGACGATCCTCGTCGAGGGACCCGCCGGGATCGGCAAGACGTCGATCCTGCGGGCCACGCTCGAACTCGCCCGGGAGCGGGAGATGCGCTCGCTCACCGCCCGGGGCAGCCAGCTCGAGATCGACTTCCCCTTCGGAGTCGTCCGCCAGCTGTTCGAAGCCGCCGTCGCGGAGGCCGGCGCCGACGCCGCGTTGTCGGGCGCGGCCGCACCAGCCGCCGGCCTGTTCGCCGCCGCGGCGGCGCCCGACGAGACCGCGGCGGCGGGCAACGTGTCCTTCTCGGTGCTGCACGGACTGTTCTGGATGACGCTGAACCTGGCCGCCGACGAGCCCATGCTCCTGGTCGTCGACGACCTCCAGTGGTGCGACCGGCCGTCGTTGCGGTACCTCGCCTACCTGGCGCATCGCCTCGACGGCATGTCGATCGGGCTCCTGGTCGGCCAGCGCTCGACCGAGCCGGGAGTCGACCCGGAGCTCACTGCCGCGATCGTCGCCCAGCCCGCGGCGACGGCCATCGTCCCGGGCCCACTGTCGGCGGACGGTGTCGCGGAGCTCGTCGAGCGCCGCTTCGAGCGCCCCGGCGACGCGGAGTTCAGCGCCGCATGCACGCGAGCGTCGGGCGGCAATCCGCTGCTGCTCCAGCAGACGCTGAACGCGCTTGCGCTCGAGGGTCGCTCGCCGACGGTGCAGGATGCCCCCGCGATCGAGGATCTCGGGCCCCGAGCGGTTTCCCGGACGGTGACATCGCGGCTGCGCGGGCTCTCCCCGGACGCGGTCGTGGTCGCACGCGCCGTCGCGATCCTCGGCGATGGAGTCGAGGTGGCAACGGTCGCACGATTCTCCCGCCGGCAGCCCGAGGAGGTCGCAGCGGCGACCGGAGATCTGACCAGGGCGGGCATCCTGGCCCCACGGGCTCCGCTCGAGTTCGCGCACCCGCTCGTCCGGGCGGCGATCGTCGAGGACGTGCCACCCGGGGAGCGGGAGCTGGCGCACGCGGAGGCCGCGAAGCTCATGCACGATGCCGGAGCATCCCCGGAGCGGATCGCGGCCCAGCTGCTCGCGGCGCCGGTGATCGCCGAGGATTGGGCGAGCGACGTCCTCGGGACGGCCGCGGAGGTTGCGCTCGCCGCGGGTGCCGCCGACAGCGCGGCCACGTATCTGACCCGGATGCTCGAGGAGCCGCTCGCCGCCGAGCGGCGGCCGGGGATCCTCCTCCAGCTCGGTCTGGCGGAGGCCGGGACGGGGCGCACCGGGGCGGTCGAGCACCTGCTCTCCGCCTACCACGACCTCGGGGTGCCGGAGTTGCGGGTCGGGGCGGCATATGCGGTTGCGCGGGTGCTGCTGTTCGTCGGTGAGCCGCAGCGCGCGGCCGAGATCGCCGCGACCGCGCAGAGGGAGCTTGCGGCCGATGCCCCGGACCTGATCGCGATCGTCGAGTCCGTCGAGCTGATCTCGATCTACTTCGGCGCCGACGTCCCTGATGCGGAGGAGCGGTTCCGGCGGCTGCGCGAGCTGCCGCCCGATCCCGAGCCGGGCGAGAGCGTGCTTGCGGCCGCCGCCTCCTACGACTGGCTCTACCGCGGCGGATCCGCCGGCGAATGCGCGGACCTGGCTGCTGCGGCGATCGGGCGCGCCGCCGAGATGGAGGTCGACACCGGATTGGCATGGATCGTCGCCAACGTCGTTCTGGTGGCGGCTGAGCGCCCGGACGCGGTCGAGGTCTGGGACCGTGCGCTCGCCCGCTCGCACCGGCAGGGCTCGATGTTCGGCGTCATGAGCGTCCAGCTCTGGCGGGGATTCACCGAGCTGCATCACGGCGAGCTGGAGGATGCCGAGCTCTCGCTGCGGGCGGGCGTCGAGCAGATCCGCCTGCTCGGTGGCTCGACCCTCGAGTACGCCTACGGCCTGCTCGCGTCGACGCTGCTCCGGCGCGGGCGCATCGAAGACGCGGAGCGCGAGCTCGGCTCGATCGAGAGGCCGCGGGGCTCGGGCGACGGCGCCCTTGTCTGGAAGGTCGCCGAGATCGAGTTGATGCTCGAGCGCGGGCGCAACGAGGAGGCCCTGGAGGCGGCAACCGAGCACATCGGGATCTGCGACTGGCGCGTCAATCCCGCGTTCGCGCCGGGGCGCCGGCTGCAGGCGAAGGCATTGGCCCGGCTCGGCCGCACCGACGAGGCCGAGGAGGTGCTCCGCACCGACCTCGAGCTGGCCCGGCGCTGGGGCGCCGACGGCACGGTCGGCAGGGCCCTGGCCCAGCTCGGGGAGCTCCGCGGGGAGGAGGGCCTCGAAGGGCTCGAGCAGGGCGTCGAGCTCCTGAGGCGGTCTCCGCTCCGGCTCGAGCTCGCGTCGGCCCTGCTGTCGCTCGGTGCGGCGATTCGCCGCTCGGGACAACCGACCGAGTCCCGCGAGGCCCTCCGCGAGGCCTACGAGCTCGCCGAGGCCTGCGGAGCCGAGCCGCTGGCGGCGAAGGCCCGCACCGAGCTCCGCGCCTCCGGCGTGCGGCCGCGCAGCGCCGCGCTGTCCGGCCCGGCGTCGCTGACGGCATCCGAGCGCCGCGTCGCCGACCTCGCCGCCGGCGGCCATACGAACAAGCAGATCGCCCAGGAGCTCTTCGTCACCCCGAAGACGGTCGAGGTCCACCTCTCGAACGCGTACCGGAAGCTCGACATCAGCGGCCGGCGCGAGCTGGCGGGGGCGTTGAGCGACCCCCGGACCGCTGACCGCGGGTCAACCCGATGAACATCACCCCATGGGAGGAGAAGATCGGGTTGACGACCGGCCTCGAAAACCCTGGGGGTCGGGTTCGGGGTGTCTCCCGATGCCGGGGCGCGGGTGAACGGC
This sequence comes from Solirubrobacterales bacterium, assembly GCA_020438445.1. Lineage (GTDB taxonomy): Bacteria > Actinomycetota > Thermoleophilia > Solirubrobacterales > 70-9 > RHKX01. The sequence goes on along the minus strand of JAGQUO010000023.1, from coordinate 22,340 downwards.
GAGGATGGCGGCAGTCCACTGAGAAACAACGAGGGAGAATCCGATGAACAACGTGAAGAAGATCGTCGTCGCCGCCGTCGCCGTCCCGGTGTTGGCGCTCGGGGCGGCCGGCTGCAGCTTCTCGATCGGAGGCGACACGATCGACTCGGCCGATCTCGAGTCCGAGCTCGCCGACCAGCTCGCGCCGCAGGCGGGTGTCGACCCCGCCGACGTCAGCGTCTCGTGCCCCGATGACCAGGAGGCGAAGGAGGGCTCGAAGTTCTCCTGTGAGCTCACCGCGCCGAACGGCGACAAGGTCCGGGTCGACGTGACCCTGACCAACGACAGCGGCGGCTTCGACGCCGTCGTCCCGCCTCAGCAGTTCAAGTAGGGAAGCGCGGATCGGGAGCCCGCCCGGGCTCCCGATCCCATCCCCCGGGGCCGATCAGGCCAGCGCCGCGACCCGGTCCTCGACCGCGATGGTCGAGGCGATGTGCTTCGGCATTCCCAGCTGCTTGGGGTCGAAGCCGAGCGCGAGGCCGACCAGCTGCGGCAGGTGCAGGACCGCGAGGCCGAGGTCGCGGCCGACCACCTTCGCCGCCTCCGGCTGCTGCATGTCGAGGTTGAGGTGGCACAGCGGGCACGGCGTCACGAGGCAGTCGGCCCCGGCGTCGATGGCGTCGCCGACGTGGGTGCCCGCCTGCCGCAGTGAGGTCTCCTTGTTCATCGTGATGACCGGGAACCCGCAGCACCGGCGGGCGCCGTCGTAGTCGACGACCGTTCCGCCGAGCACCTCGATTACCTGCTCGAGGTAGAGGTCCCGGTCGGGATGCTCGTCGTAGCCGAGCCGGGTCTTCGGGCGCAGCACGTAACAGCCGTAGAACGGGCCGACCCGGAGCCCCTCGAGCGGGCGCTTCACCTTCTCGGCCAGCTTGTCGAGGCCGTAGTCCTCGACGAGGACCCAGAGGAAGTTCTTGTTCGTGAACCCGTCCGCGTCCTTGCTGTAGGCGAGGCCCTCGCCGCTGAGCGTCTCGTTGATGTGAGCCCGGTAGGAGGCGTCGGCATCCAGCCGCTCCTGGCACTCCGACTGCGCGCCCTGGCAGGTCGAGCAGATGTTCATCATCGAGAGCCCGGTTTCCTGGGCGAGCGCGAACGTCCGCGCGTTCAGCGTGTCGGCGAGCTCCTGATTGTGCTCGGCGATGACGCCGGCGCCGGTGCAGTTGGCGCGATCGAGCGTGACCAGCTCGATCCCGAGCGCGTCGGCGGCCAGCGCCGTCGAGCCGTGCAGCTCGGGCGTGAAGCCGCGGGAGACGCAGCCGGGCCAGTACGCAAGCTTCATTGATCGCTCCTGTGGTTGATGTTCATGCGGTTGCAGACTCCTCCTCGACCGATTCGGGCTCGGTCGCCTCGGCCGAGGCGTCCTCTTCGCCGCCCTCGCCGATGATGTAGAGGTTGAGCTGGATCTTGCTCTCCTCGGCGCGCTCGTAGATGTGCTTGACGTGGTCCTGCGCGTCGCCGGGCAGCTTGTGGTGGACGCCCGGGATCAGCTTCGGAATCGAACGCATCTTGCCGGTGCGGATGCCCCGGATCGCCGTCGGGATCGAATCGAGCAGGCCCCTGATCGCCGACACCCGCGGCAGCAGCTTGCCCTTGACGCCGGGCGCGTAGGACTCCTGGAACAGCAGCGACTCGTCGAGGGTGCCCTTCTTCCTGATGTTCTTGACGAAGGCCATCTCGTGGCTGTGGCCGTTGTTGACGTCGCGGATCCCGTGATCGTCGCCGGCGAGGCGGCGCAGGCGCATGATCTGGTTCATCGGGGCGACGTCCTTCGGGCAGGCGTCGATGCACGAGAAGCAGTGCGTGCAGTCGTACATGCCGTGCGGGTCGTTGGCGAGGTCGAAGAGCCGTTCGGTGGTCTGGCCGTCGCGCGGGTCGCCGACGAAGCGGTATGCCTTGGCGAGCGCCGCCGGCCCGACGAACTCGGGATCGGCCTCCATCGACAGGCACGAGGAGACGCAGGCGCCGCACTGGATGCAGGCGACCGACTGGGTGACGTCGACCATCGACTCGGCCGGGACGATGTACTCGCGCTCCGGGGGCGGGCCGGCGGGGAGCAGCCACGGTGTGACCCGGCGGAACTTCTTCCAGTGGGTCGACTCCATGTCGGTCACGAGGTCCTTGATCACCGGCATGTTCCCCATCGGCTCGACCGTGATCTCGGCGTCTCCATCGCCGGTTCGGGCCTTGCGCGCGGCCTCCTCGGCGGCCTCGCCGAGCTGGGTCTTGCAGGCGAGGGTCGACTGGCCGTTGATCTTGACCCCGCAGGATCCGCAGATCGCGGCGCGGCAGGAGCAGCGGACCGCCAGCGTGCCGTCGGCGTCGTTCTTCGCCTGCAGCAGCCCGTCGAGGACCGAGAGGGTCGGGTCGAGCTCGACGTCGAACTTCTCCCAGTAGGCGCCGCGCTTGTCGTCTTCCTCCGACTCCGGCTGATAGCGGCGGACCTTGAGCGTGTAAGCGGACATCTAGTAGGTCCTCTCCTGTGGTTGCCAGTCGGTGATGGTCACGGGCGAGTAGCTGATCTCCGGCCCCCCGCCGTTGAGCGAGACGTCGATGTGCTTCAGCCACTCCTCGTCGTTGCGCTCGGGGTAGTCGGTCCGGTACTGGGCGCCGCGGCTCTCCTTGCGCTCGAGCGCCGACATGCAGCAGGCCTCGGCGTTCTCGAGCATGTTCTGCAGCTCGATCGCTCCGAGGACGTCCTGGTTGAAGATGGTCCCGCGGTCGTCGATCGCGACGGACTTCGCCTCCTCCTTGAGCCGGCGGACGGTGTCGAGGGCGCTCTGGATGCCCTCCTCGTCGCGGAAGACCGCAACCTTCTCGTCCATCGTCTTGCCGAGCTCGGCCTTGATCTCGGAGACGCGGCGCCCGCCTTCGTGTTGACGGGCGATGATCTCGTCCACCCGCGACTCCGAGTCGCTGAGGACCGTCCGGGAGACCTGGCCGAAGCCGTGTCCCTTTGCGTGCTGGGCCCCGTCCTCGCCGCAGCGCCGACCGAAGATCAGCGTGTCGAGCAGCGAGTTCGCGCCGAGGCGGTTGCCGCCGTGGACCGAGACGCAGGCGACCTCGCCCGCGGCGTAGAGCCCGGGGACGTCGGTTCGCCCCCAGATGTCGGTCTTGACGCCGCCCATCGTGTAGTGGTTGCCGGGCTTGATGTGGATCGGCTCGCGGGTGATGTCGACGCCGGCGAAGTCGCGGCCGACGAGGACGATCTCGCGCAGCGCCTCGTGGATCCGCTTGCGGGGGACGACGGTGACGTCGAGCGCGACGGTGCCGTCGGGGAATCCGCGGCCCTCGTTGATCTCGGTCTGCTCCGCCCGGGAGACGACGTCGCGAGATGCGAGCTCCATCTTGTTCGGAGCGTACTTCTCCATGAACCGCTCGCCCTTGGCGTTGAGCAGGTGGGCGCCCTCGCCGCGCGCGCCCTCGGTGATCAGAAAGCCCTTGCCCGCCAGCGTCGTCGGGTGGTACTGGATCATCTCCATGTCCATCAGCGTCGCGCCGGCGCGATAGGCCATCGCGATGCCGTCGCCGGTGCAGATCAGGGCGTTGGTGGTCGGCTGCCAGATCTGCCCGTTCCCGCCGGAGGCGAGGACGACGCTCTTGGCCTTGAACATCTCGGTCGAGCCGTCCTTGATGTTGCGGGTGACGGCGCCGACGCAGCGTCCCTCGTCGTCGATCGCGAGGTCGGTCGTGAACCACTCCTCGTAGCGATCGATCTGATCGGCGTACTTCATGAGCTGCTCGTAGAGCACGTGCATGATCGCCTGGCCGGTGATGTCGGCGACGTAGTAGGTGCGGGCCTTCGAGGCTCCGCCGAAGGCGCGGGTCCCGAGCTCGCCCTTCTCGTTGCGATGGAAGGTGACGCCGATGTGCTCGAGGTGCAGGAGCTCGTCGGGGGCCTCGCGGCACATCACCTCGATCGCGTCCTGGTCGCCCAGGTAGTCGGAGCCCTTGATCGTGTCGAACGCGTGGGACTCCCAGGAGTCGTCGACGTCGAGGGCTGCGTTGATGCCGCCCTGCGCCGCATTCGAATGCGAGCGGACGGGATGGACCTTGCTGATGATTCCGACCGAAACGCCCTTCTCGGCGGCCGCGAGGGCCGCGCGCTGTCCGGCGAGTCCGGCTCCGATCACCAATACGTCATGTTCAGGCACGAGGAGAATCCTATGTGGTCGATGGGCTCGGCGGCGGGCCGCAATTCCGATGCAGGGAGTCGGTTTTTCGGCTCCCGCGGTGTACTCCGGGTGCCCGCGCCGGCGACCGTGAACCACGGTCCCCGCCGCCGCGACCTTGTATGTTCCCGGACCCATGAGCTCGCGTTCGGAGAGCAAGAAGGCGGCCCGCGAGGCCCGGCTGGCCGCCGAGCAGGAGGAGGCGGCCAAGCAGCGCCGCCAGCGGACCTGGTCGCTGATCGGCGGCGCGGTCCTGCTCGCGGCGATCATCGTCGTCGCGCTGATCGTGATCAGCTCGAGTGACTCCGGCGACGACGGCTCCGACAGCGGCGACGTCGCCCTGTTCGACGGGATTCCGCAGTCGGGCAACGCGCTCGGCGATCCGGACGCACCGTTGACGATGGTCGAGTTCGCGGACCTGCAGTGCCCGTTCTGCAAGGAGTACACGGCGAACGTCCTTCCGGACCTCGTCGAGAAGTACGTGAAGAGCGGCGATCTCCGGATGGAGCTCAACCTCCTGACGTTCATCGGCCCCGACTCGCAGACGCTCGCCGCCTCCGCCTACGCGGCCGGCGACCAGGACCTGATGTGGCAGTGGACCGACACCGCGTACGCCCGCCAGGGCACGGAGAACTCCGGCTACGTGGACAGCGACTTCATCGACTCCGTCTCCGAAGCGGCCGGCGCCGATCCGGAGCAGGTCAACCAGGAGGCCGGTTCCTCGGCCGTCAGCCAGGAGATCACGAAGGCAGCCGACGCCGCCCAGCAGGCCGGCATCTCCTCGACCCCGAGCTTCCTGATCGGGCCCACGGGCGGCGACCTCACCAACCTGGACGTCCAGCAGCTGGAGACCTCGCAGTTCGAGGACGCGATCGACCAGCAGCTCTCCGACGCGAAGTGAGCCGCCTCTGGGCCGACCGGCCCACGACGGTCGCGACGATCCTGACGCTCGTCGGGATCGGGATCGCCGGATATCTCACCTACGTCCACTACGAGGGCCTGAGCCCGGTCTGCACGACCGGCGGCTGCGAGCGGGTCCAGGCTTCCTCCTACTCGGAGATCGGCCCGATCCCGGTCGCGCTGCTCGGCCTGATCGGCTACGTGCTGATCCTCTTCTCGCTGTTCGTTCCCGGGGAGCTCGGCCGTGCGATGACGTTCATGTTCACCCTCACCGGGTTCGCCTTCAGCATCTACCTGACCTACCTCGAGCTGTTCGTGATCGATGCGATCTGCCAGTGGTGCGTCGGCAGCGCGGTGGTGATGACGCTCTTGTTCATCGCCTCGGCGGTCAGGCTGTTGCGTCCCGCAGCGCCCGCCCGACCTGCTCCAGGGTGATCACCCCGGCGAGGCGGCCGTCGGCATCGACCGCGGCGAGGCCGCCGAGCCGGCGCAGCTCGATGTTGGCGAGCAGCGATTCCAGGGGCTCGTCGCTCTTCACCGTCTGATCGGCACCGCCGGACCCGTCGAGGATCTCGGACACGCTGCGGCTCGCGCGGGTGGTCTCCGGCACCGAATCGGCCGTTCCGCGGTTGAGCAGCCCGACGAAGCGGCCGGCGGCGTCGACGACCGGGAACCAGGGCCAGCGGTAGCGCAGGAAGTACTCGTCGAGCGCCTCGTCGACGGTGGCGGCGGCCGGGATCGCGACCGGCTCGGCGTCCATCACGTCGGCGACCCGCAGGCCCTCGATCTTCGTGTTCAGCTTGCTCCGGGTCGCCGTCTCGCGGGCGGAGCCGCCGAGCATCCAGCCGATCAGCGCCAGCCAGACGCCGAAGAACAGCGCTCCGGTCAGCGCCGCGACGATGCCGATCGCGATGAAGACGTAGGCGAACCCCTGCCCGAGACGAGCCGCGAAGATCGTGGCCTTCTCGCGGTTGGAGGTCAGCCGCCAAGCGATCGCACGGACGATCCTGCCGCCGTCGAGGGGGAACGCGGGCAGCAGGTTGAAGACCAGGATCAGCGCGTTGATGTTCGCGAGCCAGGCCAGCACCGCAACCCCGGTCGAGATGCTCGCGGTGTCGTCGAACCGGGCGCCCTCCCAGAAGGTCGAGCCGTCGATCGCGACTCCGCCGGCCAGGCAGGCGGCGGTGATCAGGAGCGTCACGACGGGCCCGGCGACGGCGATCCGGAACTCGGCTCCGGCGCTGTCGGGCTCCCGGTCCAGCGATGCGACGCCCCCGAACATCCACAGCGTTATCGAGGAGGTCGTGATCCGGTTCCGCATCGCGACGAACGCGTGGCCGAGCTCGTGCAGGAGGATCGAGGCGAAGAAGCCGAACGCGCTGGCGACCGCGAGCGCGTAGGGCTCGACCGAGTCCTGCGACACCCCGAGGACGTCGCGGTAGAAGCCCGACATCAGCCAGATGATCAGGAAGAGGACGAGGAACCAGCTCCAGTCGACCCCGACAGGAATGCCGCGAATGGTCAGGAGGGTGAATCGGCCGCGCTGGGGCATACGGGGATAGTAGGCAGGCGGCCCCCCGGCCTCAGGCCCAAAGCCATCGGGGCGGTCCCACGCGGCCGCCGGGGGCGGGCCGGATCACAGCTCGCGGGCGGATAGCCCCTGACTATCAGAGGAAATCCGCCTACGAGCCGATCCGCCCCTCTGCGAAGGGCCACGCCCTGCGGCGGGACCTGCGGTCCGGGCATTGCGCCGAGCGAGGTTCCGACTACGAGGGGTCGTCGAAGTCGCCCGGCGAGCCGCCCATTCCCGCCTCCACCGCCTTGATCTGGTTGGCGCTCCCGAGCAGCTCCCTCTGGAGCTCCTCCTCGAGGGCGAGCGACTCGCCCGGTGGCAGCTCCCACGCGCGCTCGAGCAGCGCCTTGGCGCGCCGGGTCGCATCGGGCGAGCGCCCGGCGATCTCGGCCGCCAGCTCGCGCGCGGCGGCGAGTGGGTCGGCGGCGACGGTGGTTGCGAGCCCGACCCGGGCCGCCTCCTCGCCGCTGACCATCCGGGCGGTCAGCACGAGCTCCTTCGCGACGTCGAAGCGGACCAGCCGCGGCAGCGAGCGGGTGATGCCCATGTCGGGGATCAGTCCCCAGTGGACCTCGCGGATCGAGATCGAGGCATCGGGAGCGACGATCCTGACGTCGGCGCCGAGGGCGATCTGGGCGCCGCCGCCGATGCAGTTGCCGTGCACGGCGGCGATGACGGGAGCGGGGAGGAGCTGCCAGCCGTAGGAGACGCGCTGGGCGAGGTTGGCGTCCTCGCCCGGCCGGCGCTCGAACATCGAGTCGACCGGCCGGCCGCTGGCGGCGAAGCTCGCGAGATCGAGGCCGGAGCAGAAGCTCCGGCCGGCGCCGTGCAGGACGACGGCCCGGACCGACGGGTCGGCGGCGACCTCGTCGATCGCATCGCCGATCGCCTCGAACATCGCGAAGTCGAGAGCGTTGTGCTTGTCGGGACGGTCGAGCCGGACCTCGGCGACGTGATCGGCGATCGTCACCTCGACGCGGTGCGGCGCCTCGCCCATCTCAGGCCCTGACCGCGTGGCGATCGACGATCGCCCGCGTGTCCACCCCGGCGGGCAGCGTGCCGAAGACGTTGCCCCAGTCACCGCCGAGCCGGGTTGCGCAGAAGGCGTCGGCCACCGCGGGATCCCCGTGGCGGACGAGCAGCGAGCCCTGGAGCGCCAGGGCCATCCGCTCGACGAGGCGGCGGGCGCGCGTCTCGAGCCCGTCCGGGTCGGAGAGCTCGGCACCGAGTCCGGCGGCGGCCTCCTGCAGCCGCGGCTCCGCCTCGGCGCCCGCGGAGATCTCGTCCAGCAGCGGCTCGAGCACCGCCGGCTCCTTCGCGAGGGCACGCAGGGCGTCGAGCGCCTGCACGTTCCCAGAGCCCTCCCAGATCGACTGCAGCGGCGACTCCCGGAACAGTCGCGGCATCCCCGACTCCTCGGCGTAGCCGTTGCCGCCGAAGCACTCCAGCGCCTCGACCGCGTGCTCGGGGGCGCGCTTGCAGGTCCAGTACTTGAGGACCGGCGTCGCGATCCGGCGGATCAGGGAGGCGCGCTCGTCTCCCGCGTGCGCCTCGTCGAACTGGCGGGCGAGCCAGATGCTCGAGACCGTCGCCGCCTCCGATTCGATCGCGAGATCGGCAAGCACGTTCGCCATCAGCGGCTGCTCGGCCAGCACCTTTCCGAAAGCCGATCTGTGCTCCGCGTGCCAGATCGCCTGGGCCGTTCCCGCGCGCATGCCCGAGGTCGATCCGAGCGTGCAGTCGAGTCGCGTGTGGCTGACCATCTCGATGATCGTCGCAACGCCGCGTCCCTCCTCCCCGACCATCCGCGCCCAGGCCCCGCGCAGCTCGATCTCGCTCGACGCGTTGGAGCGGTTGCCGAGCTTCTCCTTGAGGCGCTGGATGTGGAATCGGTTGCGCTCGCCGTCCGGCGTCCAGCGCGGCAGCAGGAAGCAGGAGAGGCCACCCTCGGCCTGAGCGAGGATCAGGAAGGCGTCGCACATCGGCGCCGAGCAGAACCACTTGTGCCCGGTCACCTCGTACTCGGCCCCCGGCCCACCGCCGTTCAGCGGGACGGCGACCGTCGTGTTCGCGCGGACGTCCGAGCCGCCCTGCTTCTCCGTCATCGACATGCCGGCGAGCGCCCCCGCCTTGTCCGGCGAGGGGACCATCCGCGGGTCGTATCCGAGCGAGGTGAAGCGGGACTCCCACTCGGCCGCGATCTCGGGCTGGCGCCGGAGCGCCGGAATGACGGAGTAGGTCATCGAGACCGGGCATCCGGTGCCGGCCTCGGCCTGCGACAGGCACATGAATGCCGCGGCCCGGGCGACGTGCGCTCCGGGCTCCGGCTCACGCCAGGGCAGCGCGTGAAGTCCGTGGGACACGTGGATCGACATCAGCTCGTGCCAGGCGGGATGGAACTCGACCTCGTCGATCCGGTGGCCGAAGCGGTCGTGGGTGCGGAGCTGCGGCGGGTGCTCGTTCGCGAGCCGCCCGAGCTCGATCGTCTCGGGCCGCCCGGCGATGTCCCCGACCGCGCGGATCGTGTCGATCCCGAAGTCGCCGCCCTCACGGGAGACGGCCTCGGCCAGCGCCCGGTCGGCGGTGAAGACGTTGTAGCCGGAGAGCGGCTCGGACTGGTTGGTGACCGCATGGGTGGCGGGCGCCCCCGGCCCCGTCGCGGCCCGATTCTCGACGGTGCTCATCGGCACGAACTATCTCAGAACCCGGCCCTCGCTAGGGTGCGGCGCGAACCTCGAACGACCACCGGAAGGGCCGCCAGCAGATGTCGAAGATCAAAGTCTCCAACCCGATCGTCGAGCTCGACGGCGACGAGATGACCCGGATCATCTGGTCGTTCATCAAGGAGCAGCTCATCCTGCCCTACCTCGACGTCGAGCTGGAGTACTTCGACCTCGGCATCGAGAGCCGGGAGGCCACCCGGGACCAGATCACCGTCGACGCCGCGAACGCGATCAAGGAGCACGGGGTCGGCGTCAAGTGCGCGACGATCACGCCGGACGAGGCCCGGGTCGAGGAGTTCGGCCTGACCGAGATGTACCGCTCGCCGAACGGCACGATCCGGAACATCCTCGGCGGCGTCATCTTCCGCGAGCCGATCGTCATCTCCAACGTGCCGCGCCTGGTGCCGGGCTGGACGAAGCCGATCGTGATCGGGCGTCACGCCTTCGGTGACCAGTACCGCGCCGAGGACACCCTGATCCCCGGCGAGGGCAAGCTGACCCTGACCTGGACGCCGAAGGACGAGGGCGAGCCGATCGAGATCGACGTCTTCGACTTCCCGTCCGGCGGTATCGCGATGGCGATGTACAACCTCGACGATTCGATCCGCGACTTCGCGCGGGCGTCGATGCGATACGGGCTCGATCGCGGGTACCCGGTCTACCTCTCGACGAAGAACACGATCCTCAAGCGCTACGACGGCCGCTTCAAGGACATCTTCCAGGAGGTCTACGAGGCCGAGTTCGAGGACGAGTTCGAGGCCGCCGGGATCACCTACGAGCACCGCCTGATCGACGACATGGTCGCCGCGGCGCTGAAGTGGGAGGGGGGCTACGTCTGGGCCTGCAAGAACTACGACGGCGACGTCCAGTCCGACACGGTCGCGCAGGGCTTCGGCTCGCTCGGGCTGATGACCAGCGTCCTGATGAGCCCCGACGGCAGGACGGTGGAGGCCGAGGCTGCACACGGCACCGTGACCCGGCACTTCCGCGAGCACCAGAAGGGCAACCCGACCTCGACCAATCCGATCGCCTCGATCTTCGCCTGGACGCGCGGCCTCAACGCGCGCGGCCGGATCGACGGCACCCCGGAGGTGCAGGAGTTCGCTGAGACCCTCGAGCGGGTCTGCATCGAGACCGTCGAGAGTGGCCGGATGACCAAGGACCTGGCGCTCCTGATCGGGCCCGACCAGGAGTGGCAGACGACCCAGGAGTTCCTGGCGTCGATCGACGAGAACCTGGAGCGGGCGATCGGCTGAGAGCGCCCCCGCGGCTGCCCTAAGCCGCGTCCGCCTGCGGGTCCGGCCGCACGATCACGGTGTCGGCGATCGGTAGGACCTCGTCCGCCGGCATCCCGACGGCATCGGCGTGGCTGCGCACCGTGTCGGCGTCGCTCGCCTGATAGATGCAGATGGTTCCGAGCCCTCCGTCGGACTCCTCGACGACGTAGCTGCGGATCCAGCTGATCCGGTCCGGGAAGTCCGCTTCGGCGACCGACGCCGAGCGCTCCGCCGCCGCCTCGAGCTCGGCGGGCGTCTGCCAGGCCTCGCGCCTGCGAATCACGTACATGTCCATCTCTCGACCCCTCCTGTTCACCGCCGGCGCGGCGGCCTCGGCCGATTACCGACCGACAGTCTGTAACCTAACGGCTGTGGAGCCGGAGCGCAAGCGGGGGCCGGGGCGACCGCCACAGGGGGCCCGCGAGGCGATCCTCGCGGCGGCCCGCGAGTTGTTCGGCGACGACGGGTACGAGGCGACGACGATCGACGCAATCCTCGCGCGCTCGGGCGTCAGCAGGGGTGCGCTCTACCACCACTTCCCGGGAAAGCTCGAGCTGTTCGAGGCGGTCTACATCGAGACCGAGGACGAGTCGGTTGCTCGCCTCGTCGGGCGGGCGGAGGGAGAGACGCCGCTCGAGATCATCCGGACCGGGAGTCGCGGCTACCTCGCCGAGAGCGCCGGCGACAGCGACTTCGTCCGAATCGGGCTGACCCAGGCCCGGCGCGTTCTCGGCTACGAGCGCTGGCGTGAGCTGGCTGCCGAACGCGGCGTCGGGGTGGTCGAGGCGTTGATCCGGGGGGCGATCGACGCGGGCGAGATGGCCCCCGTCGATCCGGGCGCGGCCGCCTCGATCTGGACCGCCGTCCTGATCGAGGGCGGTCTGATGGTCGTGAACGCCGAGGACAAGCAGGCGGCGATCGAGGCGGCGGGCGAGATCTTCGATCGCATGCTCGAGGGCCTGGCGATCGCGGGGTAGCGCGACGGTCCCGGGAGCCGCCGGACCTCTAGGATCGAAGGGAACTTCGAACCTCCCCAACGAACTAGGAGCACCACCTGTGAGCACCCCAGTGAAGGTCACCGTGACCGGCGCCGCCGGGCAGATCGGCTACGCGATTCTCTTCCGCATCGCGAGCGGCCAGATGCTCGGCCCCGACACGCCCGTGCACCTGAATCTGCTCGAGATCCCGCAGGCCGTCAAGGCCGCCGAGGGAACCGCCATGGAGCTCGACGACTGCGCCTTCCCGCTGCTCGCCGGCGTCGACATCCACGACGACCCCAAGCCCGCCTTCGACGGCTGCAACGTCGGCCTGCTCGTCGGCGCCCGTCCCCGCGGGCCGGGGATGGAGCGCGCCGACCTGCTCGAGGCGAACGGCGGCATCTTCAAGCCTCAGGGCGAGGCGATCAACGCCGGAGCCGCGGACGACGTCCGTGTGCTCGTGGTCGGCAATCCCGCCAACACGAACGCCCTGATCGCACTGTCGCATGCGCCCGACGTTCCCCGCGAGCGGTTCACGGCGATGATGCGACTGGACCACAACCGCGCCAAGAGCCAGCTCGCGACGAAGCTCGGCGTCGGAGTGTCCGACGTCAGGAAGATGTCGGTCTGGGGCAACCACTCGGCCAGCCAGTACCCCGATCTCGTCCACGCCGAGGTGGACGGCGAGAGCGCCGCCGAGAAGGTCGGTGATCAGGACTGGATCGAGAGCGAGTTCATCCCCACCGTCGCCAAGCGCGGCGCGGCCATCATCGATGCCCGTGGTGCCTCCAGCGCCGCCTCGGCCGCCAATGCGGCGATCGACCACGTCCACGACTGGGTGCTCGGCACCCCCGACGGCGACTGGGTCTCAATGGGCGTCCCCTCCGACGGTTCCTACGGTGTGGCCGACGGCATCGTCTCCGGGTTCCCGTGCACCTGCTCCGGCGGCGAGTACTCGATCGTCCAGGGACTCGAGATCGACGACTTCTCGCGTGAGCGGATCGATGCGAGCGTCGCCGAGCTCGAGGGCGAGCGCGAGACCGTCAGCGGCCTCGGGCTCGTCTAGCGGGCTCGCGGGAAAGACGGCGCCGCGCGCGGTGGCCGGCGCCCCCGGCCGGCCACCGCGGCGGATCAGGCGCCGGTGGCGGTGTAGCCGCGGCCGTCCTTGACGACCTTGCCGTCCTCGGTGAGGCCGGCCATGACGCGGTACACGTAGTTCGGCTTGATCTTCAGCTTCTCGGCGATCTCCGAGGCGCTGATGCCGGGCTGCTCCTGGACGGCCTTGAGGGCGTGATCGGCCCGGGTGCCGCCACGCCGCCGCCGTCGGCGCCGTCCCCCGGTGGATCCCGACGAGCGCGAGCGCGAACCACGCGGCCGGCCCGGCCCCCGGCGTCCCCCCTTGAGGTTCGAGAGCGCGTGCTCGAGCCGCTTCTTCTCCTCGTCGAGCTCCTTCAGCCGCTCCTCGATGAGCGCGCGTGCCTTGTCGAGCACGTTGGCATCGTCTGCCATCTGGACTCCTTGTCGTTGCTTATGGACAGCAACCGTTCCCCCGTTTCTCGCGAAACGGTGCACCAACACTGTAGGTGGAAACCGCTGGTAGGTGTGTGGCCGACTCACCGGTGCACAAAGCACCTGTGGAGGTCAGCCGTCCTTGACCTTCTTCGACCGCGTCCCGAAGACGTAGTCCCAGATCGGAGAGGAGACTCCGTATCCGTACCGGTGGTCCTGGAAGTGGTGACGCATGTGCTGTTCCCGCAGCTGCTTGCCGGCGGCCGTCTTCGGCACCCGGTGGTGGAGGTAATAGTGGGTGTAGTCGTAGGCGAGATAGCCGGCGATGAACCCCGCGAACGTGGGGTACGCCATCGGCGTGCCGAAGATCAGGGTGAACAGTCCCAAGAACAGTGCGGCGAGCGGAATGCTGACCGCCGGCGGCATGACCAGGCGGAGCGGGTCGTTCGGGTGCTCGTGGTGGACGCCGTGCATGATGAAGTGGAGGCGGCTGCCGATCGGGTGATCGGGCTCCCAGTGGAAGACGAGGCGGTGCAGCCAGTACTCCGTGAGCGTCCAGATGACGAGTCCGGCGAGGAAGAGGCCGGCGATCTGGAGGACGTTGTAGCCCTCGTCGAACCCGGCCCAGACGCAGACGGCGATCACCGGCACGAAGACGATCGCCGGGATCGAGGGATGGACCCTGGAGAAGAAGTCGAGGAACCGGCTCTCGAAGAGCGGCGGAGAGGCGCTCAGGTGGTCGCTGCGTCGGGTGGCCATCGCCCCCGATTGTATTGGCCCCCGCACCGGGATTCAAAGCCGGCGTCAGCGCGCACACCTCTCTCCAGGGGTCGCGATTCCTTCCGGCTCCGCTCCCCCAAACTGCGGGGAAAGCGCACGGGAATGCGGGTTTTGCGGCGAACGGCGAGGCGAGGCGAAACGCGCTGTTTGCGGCGCGGCGGCCGGCGGTGCGCGGACCGTGGTGGCATGCTGACGCCACGTCCGACCGACCACCAGGGAGAGTCAGTTGCCGAACGCCGCCGCCAGCCCGAAGAGCCGCCGAAACCGCCGCAGCCGGCAGAAGCCGAGCTGCGATTCGTGCTACTTCGGCGTGCGGATGCTGTGCGCTCTCGAGCTCGGCGAGCCGTGCTCGACGTTCCGGCCCGACTCCCCGCACGGCCTGGTCCCGCCGGCGCAGCCGATGCTCCTGATCGGTGCCGACGAGGCCGTCCTCGAGCCCGAGCTCCTCGCCGCCTGAGCCCGTCGCCGACCGTCGCCCGCTCCAGAGCGCAGGGGGGCCGGGGGTAGGGTGGGCGCATGAAGCTCACGGTCCTCGGCAAGTCGCCGGCCTGGACGGACGCGGGCGGCGCCTGCAGCGGCTATCTCGTCGAGGGCGAGGGCGGGCGGCCGTTCCTGCTCGATTGCGGCAACGGGGTCTTCGGGAAGCTGCGCCTGCGTCGCGACTATCGCGACGTCGAGGCCGTGGTGATCTCGCACCTGCACGCCGACCACCTCCTCGACCTCGTCCCCTTCGCCTACGCGCTCACCGTCGGTCCCGACGCCGGCGCGGTCCGGCGCCCGCGCCTGATCGCGCCGACCGGAGCCGACTCGTTCTTCCGGCACCTCGTCGGCACCTGGGACAGCGAGGACCTGATCGGGCGCGCGTTCGCGATCGAGGAGTACGAGGCGGGTGCCGAGCTGGAGGTCGGTGGCATCGCGGTCAGCGCCCACGCCGTGCCGCACTTCGGTCCCACGCACGCGATCGCCCTCGCCGGGGAGGGTGGGCGGATCGTCTTCGGCTCCGACGGCCGCTCGTCCGAGCAGCTCGCTGCCGCCGCCCGAGGCGCCGACGTGCTGATCGCCGAGGCGACCCTCGCCGCCCCCGATCCCGCGCCCGAGCAGGAGCGCGGGCACATGAGCGCGGGTGAGGCCGGCGCCCTCGCCGAGCGGGCGGGAGCGGGCCGGCTCGTGCTCACCCACATCTCCGACGAGCTCGACGCCGATCGCGCGATCGCGGACGCCCGCTCGTCGTTCGCAGGCCCGGTCGAGGTCGCGGCCGAGGGATCGGCCTGGGTCGTCTAGCTACTCTGCAGCCGATGGCCCGACAGCGCACCATGCTGGTCAACATCGAGCGGATGCGCCGCGACATGGACGAGCTGCTCGGCGAGAGCTGGGCACCCGCGCGGGCGGCTCGCGGAAGCGATTTCCGTCCCCGGGTCGACGTCTACTACTGCGAGTCCGGGGCGGCGGGCGAGCGGCCGCGGCCGCTGGCGATCGTCGTCGCCGACATCGCCGGGGTCGCCGCCGACGCCGTCAACGTCGAGCTCTCCGGCCGGATGCTCGTGATCTCCGGCCAGCGCCCGGTGCGCCGGACCGAGGGCCGCGCCTACCAGCAGGTCGAGATCCCCACCGGCTCGTTCCGCCGCGCGGTCGAGCTCGGCGTCGACGTCGATGCCGACGCGGCTCGCGCCACCTTCGAGGACGGCCTGCTCCGGATCGAGCTGCCGATCCAGATGCCGGAGCCGAAGGCGCGGAAGGTGCCGATCGAGCGGTCGCCGGAGTGATGCAGTTCGAGGAAGACGCGCCCGGCGGCGGCTCGCCGATCGAGATCGTCTCGACCGAGGAGATCGAGGACGCGATCGCTGCCGGCGGCGAGCTGCCGGCGGCGCTGCCCGTGCTGCCTTTGCGCGACATGGTCACCTACCCGGGGACGCTGACGCCGCTCGCGGTCGGCCAGGAGCGGTCGATCAAGCTGATCGACGACGTCCTCTCGGGCGATCGCGGTCTCGTCATGGTCGCCTCCAAGGACCCCGAGCTCGACGAGCCCGGCCCCGACGACATCGAGCAGGTCGGGGTGGCCGGCGTCGTCGCGCGGATGCTCAAGGTCCCCGACGGTTCGATCCGGATCCTCGTCCAGGGGACGAAGCGGGTCCGGCTCGGGCGCTACGTCGCCACCCAGCCGTATCTGATCGCGACCGTCGAGGAGATGCCGGACGAGCTCGAGCCCGGGCCCGAGCTCGAAGCCCTCACCCGCAACGTCCAGCGGACCTTCAGCGAAATCATCGAGGAGATCCCATACCTGCCCGAGGAGCTGCAGCTCGCGGTCACCAACGTCGACGACCCCTCGGCGCTCGCTCACCTGATCGCCGGAGCGCTCCGGATCCCGACGGCCGAGAAGCAGGAGATCCTCGAGGAGGTCGACGTCGGCGTGCGCCTGCGGCGGCTCTCCGAGATCCTCGCCCGCGAGCTCGAGGTGATCAAGCTCGGGACCCAGATCCAGTCCCAGGTCCAGGAGGGCATCGACAAGGGCCAGCGCGAGTACTACCTGCGCGAGCAGCTGCGGGCGATCCAGGCCGAGCTCGGCGAAGGCGACGAGCAGCAGGCCGAGATCAACGAGCTCCGGGAGCGGGTCGAGGCCGCGGGGCTGCCCGAGCAGGCGCGGAAGGCCGCCGACCGCGAGCTCGGCCGCCTCGAGCGGCTGCCGCCGGCGGCAGCCGAGTACGGGGTGATCAGGACCTACCTGGACTGGCTGCTCGACCTGCCCTGGAACGCCCGGACCGAGGACGACCTCGACATGAAGCACGCGCGCGAGGTCCTCGACGCCGACCACTACGACCTCGAGCAGATCAAGGACCGGATCCTCGAGTACCTCGCGGTCCGGAAGCTCCGCCCCGAGTCGAGCGGCCCGATCCTCTGCTTCGTGGGGCCCCCCGGGGTCGGCAAGACGAGCCTCGGCCGCTCGATCGCGCGGGCGCTCGGCCGCAGCTTCGAGCGGATCTCGGTCGGCGGCGTCCGCGACGAGGCCGAGATCCGGGGCCATCGCCGGACCTACGTCGGCGCGATGCCGGGAACGATCGTCCGGGCCCTGCGCGATGCGGGATCGCGCAACCCGGTGTTCATGATCGACGAGATCGACAAGATGGGCGCCGACTTCCGCGGCGATCCGGCCAGCGCCATGCTCGAGGTCCTCGACCCGGCCCAGAACGACGCGTTCCGCGACCACTACCTCGACCTCGACTTCGATCTCTCCGAGGTCATCTTCATCGCCACCGCGAACGTCCTCGACCCGATTCCGCCGCCGCTCCGGGACCGGATGGAGGTGATCCAGCTCTCCGGTTACACGGTCGACGAGAAGCTGCACATCGCCCGCCGCTACCTCGTCCCGCGTCAGGTCCGCGAGAACGGGCTCAAGGCCACCCAGGCCTCGTTCACCGACGCGGCGCTGCGGGCGATCATCGAGGAGTACACCCGAGAGGCGGGGGTCCGCAGCCTCGAGCGGCAGATCGGCACCGTCTGCCGGAAGCTCGCCAGGCGGATCGCCGAGGGCGGATCGGCCGGCCGGACCTCGGTGTCGGCCAAGCTCGCGCGGGAGCTCCTCGGACGGCGCCTCTACTTCTCGGAGGCACGGCGACGCACCCGCAGGCCGGGAGTGGCGACCGGACTCGCCTGGACGCCCGTGGGCGGCGAGGTCCTGTTCATCGAGGCGACGGCGATGCCGGGGAGCGGCAAGCTGACGATCACCGGCCAGCTCGGCGACGTCATGCGCGAGTCGGCGCAGGCGGCCCTCTCGCTCCTGCGCGGCGAGGCCGCCGAGTTCCTGCCCGGCTACGAGGGTGATCCCGCGGCCTGGTTCGCCGAGCACGACATCCATCTCCACGTGCCCGCCGGCGCCGTGCCGAAGGACGGTCCTTCGGCGGGGGTGGCGATGGTCACGGCCCTCGCCTCGCTGGTGAGCGGGCGTCCGGTCCACAACGACGTCGCCATGACCGGCGAGATCACCCTGACGGGCCAGGTCCTGCCCGTCGGCGGCCTGAAGGAGAAGTCCCTCGCCGCCCAGCGGGCCGGGATCAAGCGGGTGATCGTGCCCGACCGCAACGAGGGCGAGATCAGCGAGATCCCGACCGAGGAGCTCGGCGATCTCGAGTTCGTCTACGTCAACGAGGTGGACGACGCCCTCGCGGCGGCGCTCGAGGAGGTCAAGCGCCGGCGGCGTTGACCGGTCGCCCGGGGCCGGTCGCTGTTTGGGGGATATGCTGGCCGGGAACAGCCCTGGGAACCGAGAGGAGCTTCGAATGGCGAGCAAGAGCAAGGCGAAGGACAAGGCGTCGACGGCCTACGAGAGCGCGCGGCCCTACGTGCAGCGCCTGATCGAGGACGAGGAGCTGCGGGACAACCTGCGCGAGGCCTACGAGGCCGGTCGCAACGCCTACGACCGCGCATCCGGAGCGAAGAAGCCGTCCGCCCTGCTCGACGACAAGAAGCTCCAGCGCGACCTGAAGAGCGCCTCGGAGTCGCTTCGCGCCGCCTCCGAGGCCCTGCGCGAGCCCGAGAAGCGACCGAGCGGCGGCGGCCACCCGATCCTGAAGCTCCTCTTCATCGCCTTCATCGGGGCCGTGCTCGCGATCGCGCTCAGCGAGGACCTGCGCAAGGCCGTCCTCGATCAGCTCTTCGGCGCCGAGGAGGAGTTCGAGTACACCTCGACGACCTCGCCGCCGAGCCCGACGGCCTGAGCGCCGCCGGTCAGAGAGCGGCCGGGGGATCCGGCGTGACCCGGGAGCTGAGCAGCGACAGCGCCGGTCGCATCGTCGATGCGATGCGCGATGCGGTCGCGACCCGCGGGATCGCCGGGGCGACCTTCGAGCACGTGGCCGCGGCCGCCGGCGTCAGCCGCGGCCTGCTGCACTACTACTTCGGGACCAAGGAGCGGCTGCTCGTCGAAGTCGTCAGGCGCGACAGCGAGAACCGCGTGCAGATGCTCGACGAGCCGCTGCGAGCGGCGACGGACGTCGACGGTGTGCTCGACGTCCTCGTCTCCAGCCTGATGGACCTGATCGAGAACGATCCGGGGTTCTTCATCGTCCTCTTCGAGCTGTTCGCGGCCGGTCGCCGGAACGACGAGATCGGGCGTGAGGTCGGGGCGCTGTTCCGGAAGTCGCGCGACCACGTCGCCCGGGCGCTCGAGGAGAAGGACGCAGAGGGCGTGATCGCGCTCCGGTTCGGCGCCGAGGCGACCGTCTCGTACCTGTTCGCGATCGCCGACGGGCTCGCGGTTCAGGCGCTCTCGGACCCCGATCGCGACCAGGGGGAGGTCCTCGAGGCCGGACGGGCCACCGCGCGACAGCTGTTCGTGACGGGCTGAATGCCCGCAACGCCCGCTGGGAGCGGGTTGCGGGTGGCTAGACGCCCCCCGTCCCGATAGGCTCCCCACTCCGGGGGTTGTCAGGAGAGCGAGTGAGGCCCAAGCGTTGAGCAGCAAACGTGGGGAGGACCGGCGCGCCACCACGGCGCCGGAGTCGCCTTTCCCGAATGATGACGACGAGCGGGGGGCCTCGACGCCCGCGCGCATCGCTGCCGTCGCGGCGGTGCTGGTTGCGTTCGCGATCGTCGTCGTGCTGATCTTCGGCGGGGACGGCGGCTACAAGTACACGATGCTCTTCCAGACGGGAGGGCAGCTCGTGCCCGGCAACGAGGTGCTGACCGCCGGTCAGCGGGTCGGGATGGTCGACTCGATCGACCTGACCGACGACAATCAGGCGGCGGTCGAGGTGACGATGGACGATCCGCTACGCGAGGGGACGACGGCGGTGATTCGCCTGACTTCGCTCTCCGGGGTCGCCAACCGCTACATCTCGGTCACGCCGGGGCCCAACAACGCCCCCGAGATCGATCCCGATTCGACGATCTCCGGCGAGGACACGACGACCCCGGTCGACATCGACCAGCTCTTCGACATCTTCCGGCCCCGCGAGCGCGCCGCGCTGCAGAAGTTCATCCGTGGCAACGCCACGGTCTATGCCGGCAAGGGCGAGCTCGCGAACCGCGCCTACAAGTTCCTCAACCCCTCGCTCAGCACCTCGGCGAAGCTCTTCCAGGAGCTGTCGACGGACTCGGTCTCACTGTCGCGGTTCCTCGTCTCGGGCTCGCAGACGTTCGGCGCGCTCGCGGACCGCCGCGAGGACCTGACCTCGCTGATCTCCACCGCCAACCAGACGATGGCGGCGATCTCCTCCCGCAACGAGGACCTCGATCGGTCCCTGGCCGCCCTGCCGGAGACCCTGCGGCAGACGAACACCACCTACGTCAACCTGCGGGCGACGCTCGACGACCTCGACCCGCTCGTCCAGGCCTCCTACCCGGCGACGAAGGACGCGGCACCGTTCCTGCGCAAGACCGCCAAGGTCGCCAACGACAGCGTCCCGGTCTTCACGAAGCTCGCCGACATCGCCCGCCTACCGGGTCAGAACAACGACCTGGCGGACACGTTGAAGAAGCTCCCGACGGTGAAGAAGCGCGGCAACAAGGCGCTGCCGGCTTCGATCAGGGCCATGAACGTCTCCCAGGACGACCTCACCTTCCTCCGTCCCTACACGCCCGACCTGCTCGCCTGGCTGACGAAGTTCGGGCAGGTGACCGGCTACTACGACGGACAAGGTCACTACGCCCGCGTGCAGCCGGGTGGCGCCAACCCATTCGACTACAACAGCGGCACAAACACCCTTACCGGCAACTACCAGGCGGCCTACACCGGGCCGCCCCCGCAGTACCCGGCGCAGAACTCGCTGCCCTACGTCGTCGACCCGGCCGACAACGAGCGCTGCCCCGGAGCCGGCTCCGCACCCGCGCCCGACGCCTCGAACCCGTTCGTCCAGCCGGCCTGGCCGAACAGCGGCCTCGACGCCTCCGACTGCAACCCGAGCTGGATCCCGCCCGGTCCATGAGACGGATCCTGACAATCGTCATCGGCCTCGCCGCAATCGGGGCGCTGGTCGCCGCGAGTGCGTCCGGCGAGGGCGACGACGGCGGCAGCTACGAGGTTCGCGCCTACTTCGACAACGCGGGGTTCGTCGTGAACGGCGAGGACGTGCGCATCGCCGGTGCCACCGTCGGAAGCGTCAAGGAGGTCACGGTCTCGCTCCCGGGCGAGCCGGTGAAGAGGAACGGCGACGATGACCCCGGAAAGGCCGTGCTGGTTCTGGCGATCGACGATTCCGGCTTCAAGAGCTTCCTCTCCGACGCCTCCTGCCTGATCCGCCCGCAGTCCCTGCTCGGCGAGAAGTACGTCGAGTGCGAGCCGACCCAGCCGCGGGCGCCGGGCTCCGAGCCACCGCCCCCGCTGGAGCAGATTCCCGACGGGGAGATCGGCGCCGGCCAGTACCGGCTGCCGATCGAGAACAACGGCAAGCAGGTCGATCTCGACCTCGTCAACAACATCACCCGTCAGCCCGAGATCGAGCGGTTCCGACTGATCCTCAACGACCTCGGCGCCGGCCTCGCCGCCCGTGGCCCCGACCTCGCCGAGGTGATCCGGCGCGCCAATCCCGCCCTCGAGCAGACCGACAAGGTCCTGTCCATCCTCGCCAAGCAGAACAAGCAGCTGGCCCAGCTCGCGGTCGACAGCGACACGATCCTGACCCCGCTCTCCGAGCAGCGCCAGCACCTCGCCGGCTTCATCCGCAACGCCGCCATCGCCGGAACGGCGTCCGCCGAGCGCAGCAACGACATCGTCGCCGGCTTCGAGGAGTTCCCGAACGCCCTCACCGAGCTGCAGAGCACGATGGTCGAGCTGCGCCGGTTCGCCGAGCAGGCCACGCCGGTGGCGGTCAACCTCCGCAAGGCGGCACCGGGCCTGACCGACGCGACCCGCCTGCTGCGGCCGTTCTCGCGGGCTGCGACCGTGTCGGTCACCAACCTCGGCGACAATGCCGAGGCGAGCCAGGACGACCTCGCCGCCTCCTCGCCGGTCATCCGCCAGCTTCGCCGCGCCGGCGAGAAGTCGATCCCGGGCGCGCGCAACCTCAACCAGCTGCTGATGACGCTGAGACGTACGGGTGGGATCGACTACCTGACCCAGTTCATTCTCAATGGGTCCAACGCCATCAACGGCTTCGATGATTTCGGTCACTTCCTCCTCACCCAGATCCAGATCACAAACTGTGTCGACTACTCCACAGTCTCGACCACGGGGTGTAGCGGCAAGTGGGGAACGGTCAGTGCCTCGGCGCCGGATCTTTCGGAGGTGACGCCCGAAGATGCCCGGAAGGGAGTCGACGAGACCATCCTCGGGGAAACGGACTCGGATCAATCCGGTTCTGTGGGTGGCGTTTCCTCAGCTGATACCCCCGGTGGTGACTCGGCAGCTGCAACCAAGGACCTCCTCAACTTCCTGATCGGGAGCGGCGGCTGATGCGCCGCGG
>JAGQUO010000247.1 GCA_020438445.1 Solirubrobacterales bacterium | reverse complement strand
CTTTCGGCGTAGAACGGGCTGCGATCCAGGAACACCGAGACGGTGTCGGTGCCCAGGCCGGTGACGAGCAGCACCTCGGCCGGGACCTCGGTGAGTTGGACCCGCCCGACGAACTCGGTGAGGCCGTGAGTCTCCATGAGCGACTGGACCGGCTCGAAATCGGCCGCCTGGGTGACCCCCTTTCGGGCGTCCTTGGCCCGCTTGCGCTGTTCGGCCATGGCCTCATCGAAGCCCGGCCGGTCGACACCGTGCCCCTTCTCCCGGACCACCTCCTCGGTGACCTCGTAGGGGAAGCCGTAGGTGTCGTGGAGCATGAAGGCCGACGAGCCGGCGAGGTCGGCCCCGGCGGGGAGTTGGTCGAGTTCGGCGTCGAGCAGCTTGAGACCATTCGCCAGCGTCCGCCGGAACTGAACCTCCTCCCGCTCCACCACTGAGCGGACCAGATCGTGGGTGGCCGGTAGTTGGGGGTAGTCGGCGCCCATGATGTCGACAACGGAATCGACCAGTTGTGGGGTGACCAGGTCGGACACCCCGAGCAGGTAGGCGAAGCGGA
>JAGQUO010000246.1 GCA_020438445.1 Solirubrobacterales bacterium | reverse complement strand
TCCCGTTCACGGACCGCGCGGACTACCTCGCCGCGATGACCGGCAACCTCGGCCTCGCGATCGCGGCCGAGCGGCTGACCGGCGTCGAGGCTCCCGAGCGGGCGGAGTACCTGCGGGTCATCTTCGCGGAGCTGCAGCGCATCGCCAGCCACGCGATGGCGAACGGCACGCTGATCTCCGACGCGGGGGCGTGGCAGACGCCACTGCTCTACATGTTCCGCGAGCGCGAGAAGATCCTCGACCTGTTCGAGATGACCTGCGGCGCGCGACTCACGACGAACTACATGCGCATCGGTGGCGTCTCCTTCGAGCCGCCGGCCGAGTTCTGGCCCGCGCTGCAGGAGCTCATCGACGAGCTCCCGGAGCGCACGGAGGAGTACGCGACGCTGCTCCTCGACAACGAGATCTTCCTGGCTCGCACGCGCAACGTCGGGATCATCACGCCGGACGACGCGATCAATGGGTCGCTGTCCGGCCCCGCGCTCCGCGGCTCGGGCGTCCCGTGGGACCTTCGCAAGGCGGAGCCGTACTGCGTGTACGACCGCTTCGACTTA
>JAGQUO010000245.1 GCA_020438445.1 Solirubrobacterales bacterium | reverse complement strand
CCCGCCCACCGGCTTGTCCAGGATGTCGGCGATGTCGAGAATGCGGGCGATCTCGTCGACCTTTTCACGAACCTTGGCGCGCGGCCAGCCCTGGTTGACCAGCGGATAGGAGATGTTCTTGCGCACATTCATGTGCGGATAGAGCGCAAACATCTGGAACACGAAGGCAATGTCACGCTGTGAGGCCGGTTTCTGGCCCACCTCCTCGCCGTCGATCCAGATTTCACCGGAAGTCGGCAGTTCAAGCCCGGCGATCATCCGCAGCGTCGTGGTCTTGCCGCAGCCCGAAGGCCCCAGCAGCATGAAGAACTCACCGTCCTCGACCGTGAACGACGACGACTGGACGGCCGTGAAGTTGCCGAAGTCCTTCCGCAGATTCTTGATGACGATCTCGGCCACGGCTTACTCCGGAAAATGGCTGACGATGATGAACATCACCGTGCCCACCAGCGTTACGATGAAGGAATAGGTGAACGCCCAGATCGCGAAGGGTTGCATCAGCATGACAACGCCGAGCGCGATAAGGATGGTCGCCACCATTTCCCACGGACCGCGCCG
>JAGQUO010000244.1 GCA_020438445.1 Solirubrobacterales bacterium | reverse complement strand
GTGTAGCGGCGCGCTCTCGCAGTGGTCTGCGGCGCGGCTGTCGTTGTCCTGTGGGGACCGCCGCCGGCGCGTGACCATCGTGCACGCTGATCGGCGTGCGGGGCAAGCGAGGATGAGCGGACTCAGGTCCGGACGAGCCCAACGACCCGTCCGGACCTGAGATCACGGACACCCGCGTGAACAACGGAGGAGGGGGGATTTGAACCCCCGTCGGACCGAAGGCCCGAAACGGTTTTCGAGACCGCCGCATTCGACCGCTCTGCCACCCCTCCGCGCGGGAAGGTATCACGGGGAACCGGGCCGCTCATGGTGCATCCGGACCCGGCGGGGCTCAGCCAATCCGCACCACCTGAGCTAACATCCGCCGTTGCAACCCGGAGAGGTGTCCGAGCGGTCGAAGGAGCGCGACTGGAAATCGCGTAAGCGGGTCAACCCCGCTTCGAGGGTTCAAATCCCTCTCTCTCCGTTCCGGGGTGCCGGCCGAGGCGTCGGTCGGCACCGTCCGCGGGTCTGACCAACCGGCATCCGCGATCGGGGTGGTATCCTCCCGACCCCCGG
>JAGQUO010000243.1 GCA_020438445.1 Solirubrobacterales bacterium | reverse complement strand
CGACTCGAGAGCCTGTGCAATCCCGCCATTCGGGTCGTGGTATTTGCCGGCTCCGGGCATCCTGTTGAAGACCCGCCTGGCCATGGCAACCGGATTTTCCGCCAGGATGCACTGGACACCATTGGCGACTTCATCGACCAGCTTCCGCAACCGACGCTGCCCCGCTCAGCCATGTAAACTGCCGCCGTTGGGCAAAGCAACCAGATGGTCGCTGTCACGCAGAGGGAACCGGGAGTCTTGAGCAGCCACGAAAAACACCGCTCGCATCGCATCGGCTGGCTTCGTGCCGCCGTATTGGGTGCCAACGACGGTATCGTCTCCACCGCCAGCCTCGTTATCGGCGTCGCTGCCGCGGGGGTGGCGCGCGGCGAGATTCTGCTGGCCGGCGTGGCCGGGCTGGTCGCCGGCGCCATGTCCATGGCGGCCGGTGAGTACGTATCGGTCAGTTCGCAGGCGGACACCGAGGAGGCGGATCTTGCGCAGGAGCGTATCTCGCTGGAGGAGAACGAGGCGTTCGAGCGTCGGGAGCTGGCGCGGATCTACGAGGAACGGGGCCTGACCAAACCGCT
>JAGQUO010000242.1 GCA_020438445.1 Solirubrobacterales bacterium | reverse complement strand
AGAGGAACCCTTATAAAATTCAGGGACCCGATACTCCAGAGGGACTTCCGTGACTTCATGGGATGGACGGGAGACGTCAAATATCACGAAGGCGCGCGTCACGCTGTGAAAAACGGCAGGGCCATAGAAATGCAGATAATACTGTCGCCGAACCCGAGCCACCTCGAATCGGTAAACCCGGTGGTCGAGGGCATGGCGAGGGCTGCGGGTACGTCCGTCGACAAGCCCGGAAAGCCCGAGTTCGACCCGAATGCTTCGCTCCCGATACTCGTGCACGGCGACGCCGCGTTCCCCGGCCAGGGCATCGTATCAGAGACGCTTAACCTCTGCGGCCTCGAGGGATACCACACCGGCGGCACCATACACGTGATAACGAACAACCAGCTCGGTTATACCGCGCTCCCAGAGAACAGCAGGAGCACGATATACGCGAGCGACCTAGCAAAGGGCTTCGATATTCCGGTAGTCCACGTTAACGCCGACGACCCCGAGGCGTGCATCGAATGCGCGCGTCTCGCTTTCGCCTACAAGGCCCGTTTCCACAAGGACTTCCTGATAGATCTTGTCGGATACAGG
>JAGQUO010000241.1 GCA_020438445.1 Solirubrobacterales bacterium | reverse complement strand
TCGCGCAACGCCTGCTTCGCCCCCCTGAGCTAGCACGTTACTTCCTAGTACCTTAGAAGTGCATTTCAAACCACCTCGCCGCATGCTCCGCCGCCAACTCCAGCGTCCCGGGCTCCTCGAAGAGATGCGTCGCACCCGGCACGATTTCCAGTTTCTTCTCGCAGCCCAATAGGTCGTAAGCCTGCCGGTTGAGGTCGATGACGACGTCGTCGCGGCCGCCGACGATGAGCAGGGTGGGGGCGCGGACCAAAGTCAGTGCCTGCGGGCCGGCGAGGTCGGGGCGGCCGCCGCGCGAGACGACGGCGGCGACGCCGGGGTGCTTCGCCGCCGCTTGCAGGGCCGCTGCGGCGCCGGTGCTGGCGCCGAAGCAGCCGATGGTCATCCCCTTCGTTTCTTCATTGCCTTCCAGCCATGCGAGGGCGGCGAGCAGCCGTTCGGTGAGGAGGGCGATGTCGAAGCGCGTTTCGTAGGTCTGGTCCTCGCGCGGGGTGAGCAGGTCGAAGAGCAGGGTGACGATGCGGTGCTGGTGCAGGACTTCGGCGACGTAGCGGTTGCGCGGGCTGTGGCGGCTGCTGCCG
>JAGQUO010000240.1 GCA_020438445.1 Solirubrobacterales bacterium | reverse complement strand
AACATGGCGGCCCTCGAGATCCACGTCCCGATGGCCCGGGCCGCGGTCGACGTCGAGGTGCCCACGATGGTCGTGTTCGACCTCGACCCCGGCGAGCCGGCCACCATCACCGAGTGCTGCCAGGTGGCGCTCGACATCCACGACGTCCTCGGCCGCCTCGGCTTCGAGCTCTTCCCCAAGACGTCGGGATCCAAGGGCCTCCAGCTCTACCTGCCGCTCAACACGCCGGCCACCCACGAGGGCGCCTCCGGCTTCGCCCTCGCGGTGGCGCAGCTGCTCGAGAAGCACCATCCCGACCGGGTGCTGAGCCAGATGACCAAGGCCCTGCGCACGGGCAAGGTCTTCGTCGACTGGAGCCAGAACTCCCGGCACAAGACCACCATCGGCGCCTACTCGCTGCGCGCCCGGCCCCGGCCCACCGTCTCGACCCCCGTCACGTGGGACGAGGTCTCGGCCGGCGCCGACGGCGCCGCCCTCTCCTTCACGGCCCCCGACGTGCTCGCTCGCCTGGCCGACCACGGTGACCTCTTCGCGGCCACCCAGACCCTCGAGCAGGAGCTGCCCGACCTGACCGGGGGC
>JAGQUO010000239.1 GCA_020438445.1 Solirubrobacterales bacterium | reverse complement strand
ACAATGGGGCCATGCCTTCTGTGCTGATAGTGGACGACGACCGCGCCATACGCGACTCGCTCGAACGCGGGCTGACCCTCGAGGGATTCGAAGTGACTTCGTCCGCGACCGGGGAGGAGGCCGTGGAGATCATCGACAACGACCCGCCCCAAGTCGTCGTCCTCGACATCGGACTCCCCGGAATCGACGGGGTGGAGGTGATCCGTCGGGTCAGGTCGACAGGTTCTGACCTCCCGATATGTGTCCTGTCGGCACGGGACGAAGTGTCCGATCGGGTCGTGGGCCTGGAAGCCGGGGCCGACGACTACCTGGTCAAGCCGTTCGCACTCGCCGAGTTGGTCGCCCGCCTCAACGCCTTGCTACGACGCATGCCCGACAGCGACGCACCCATCGTGTCGGTTGGCGATTTGAAGATCGAGATGGCGCGGAGGCGGGTCACCCGGGACGGCGCCGAAATCGAGTTGACCAGACGTGAGTTCCACCTGCTCGAGACATTGGCCCGAAACCAGGGTGTCGTTCTCAGCAGGGAACGCCTGCTCGAGCTCGTCTGGGGGTACGACTTCGAGGTGAACACCAATGTCGTCG
>JAGQUO010000238.1 GCA_020438445.1 Solirubrobacterales bacterium | reverse complement strand
TGAAGCAGATGGCCGGCGTCCCGATCCTCGTGGGCAACACCGTCGACTTCGAGGCGACCATCGAGCTGATGGAGACCGGCATCCACGGCGTGCTCGTGGGCGTCGGCCCGGGCGCTGCCTGCACCTCGCGCGAGGTGCTCGGCATCGGCATGCCGCAGGTGTCCGCGACGATCGAGACCGCGTACGCGCGTGACGTCTACTTCGAGCGCACCGGTCGCTACGTCCCGATCATCACGGACGGCGGCCTCCGCACCGGCGGCGATGTCTCGAAGTCCATCTGTGCCGGCGCCGACGCGGTCATGATCGGCTCGCCGTTCGCCGCCACCGAGGGCGCCCCGGGCCGTGGCTACCACTGGGGCATGGCGACCCCGCACGCCGAGCTCCCGCGTGGCGTCCGCGTCCACGTTGGCCAGAAGCACTCGCTGGAGACCCTGCTCTTCGGCCCGACGTCGCGGACCGATGGCACCGAGAACCTCGTGGGCGCGCTCCGAACCTCGATGGCCACGTGCGGTGCCACGACGATCAAGGAGTTCCACTCCTCGCGGATGATCATCGCCCCGTCCATCAAGACGGAGGGCAAGATCTACCAGAT
>JAGQUO010000022.1 GCA_020438445.1 Solirubrobacterales bacterium | reverse complement strand
GGCCCGGCTGGGGCGGACGGCTCCAGCGACGAGCACGTCCTGCAGGTCGGCGTCGACTGGGACGGCTCGGGCTCCGCACCCGCACAGGGCGCGAACTCCGACACCGTCGTGCTGCCGGGCATCGGGACGCTGTCGGTCGCCTGCCCGGCCACCGACCCGGAGAACTACACCGACGGTCCCCGCCGTCTGACCCTGACGTTCGGGGCCGGTGCCGGACGGCGGACCGTGGCGACGCTGACGACGATGCAGGGCAGCGACGCCTACCCCGACAACGTCGACAACGTGCGCCGCGCGACGGCGTCCGGGCCGATCGCCTTCCAGCTGCCCAACAACGGGATGATCACCGGCACTCTCAGCGCCGAGCCGGTGAACGGCAACGGCGAAGACGCGGGCAACCTGCCGAGCGCCCAGATCACGCTCTCGAGCTGGTGGAAGACGAACGACCTCGAGGATCCGTCCGCCAACTACTGCCACATCAGTGGTCAGGTGATCGCCGAGGGCAGCTGAGACCCCGGGCGCCGGGAGCGCCGGAACGCTGCTCCTATACTCGCCGCAGCTTGGCGGGTGAGGCCGAACAGAACGAGGATCGGGAGCGGGAACCGGAGCCCGCCCGGCCCCGACGCACCCGCCTCCGGCGCAGCCCGCTCGGCTACAGGCCGGCGGACGTGGACGAGGCCCTGGAGGAACGCGAGCGCGAGCTCGCCGTGCTGCGCCAGGACGTCGCCGCCCTCTGGCTCGCGTTCGCGCAGCACGACCGGGTGCTCCGCACGCTG
Source organism: Solirubrobacterales bacterium (assembly GCA_020438445.1). Lineage (GTDB taxonomy): Bacteria > Actinomycetota > Thermoleophilia > Solirubrobacterales > 70-9 > RHKX01. The sequence continues at coordinate 28,336 of JAGQUO010000022.1, read as the reverse complement.
ATCGACCGCGAGGGGACGGCCGCGAGCCCTCCGGAAACCGCACCGGGCACGCCCGCCGCCTCGGCGGGCGCCGACGCCGCACCGCCGGCAGCAACCCCCGCCCCACCGCGGGCACCTGCCGCCGACGCCGCTTCGATCGGCGAACAGCTCTCCGAGCTCGACGAGGTCCTCGCGGCGATCGAGATGGCCACCCAGACGCTCGAGCAGACCTACGCCGAGGAGATCCGCGCGGCCGGCGAACGGGACGATCGGCCCGAGGCGACCACGCCGGAGCAGCCGCCGCCGGAGGACTGAGCCGCTCAGGCGTCGGGGATCGAGCTGCGCTCGTCGCCGGGCCGGCCGGAGAGCGCCTCCGCGCGGCCGCCTTCGAGCGGGATGCCGTAGTGGGCCATGAGCCTGCGCTCCTCGTCCGGCGTGAGCCCCCCGACCGGATCGATCTCGGCGGCCCCGCGCACCCACGAGCGGGGGAACGAGGCCCAGGCGTGACTGCCGGCCGCGGCCACGAAGCGCGCCGGTACGGCGGCCCTCCTGCCGATCCGCCCGAGCCGGACGACCAGCCAGGTGGGAGCGCCGTCGACGGAGTCGACGAGAACGCCCTGCACCCGCCCGACGTTGCCGCCGCCGACCTCCTCGAGCCGGGCGCCGACACATGCTCGGGCGTCGGCGAGGTCGAACCCGGCCGGCGCGCCGGGCATCTCGGCGGTGCCGTCCGTCTCAGGCATCGCTCCGGCGGCTCCGTTCGAGCAGCCGCTCCGCAGCGGTGGCGGGATCCGTCTCCCGCCTGACGACGCTCTCCAGCAACGCTGCGACCGTCTCGTCCTCGGCGATCCTGAGCTCCAGCTCACGGCGCATCCGTGCCGCCGCCAGGCCGAGGACCTCGCTGCGCAGGTTGCGGGCCCGGCGCTCCTCCAGCGTGCCGGACTCCTCGACGAACGCACGATGCTCCGCGATCGCATCGAGCAGCTCGGGGATCCCTCGGCCCTCGGAGGCGACGGTCTTGATGATCGGCACCTTCCAGTCTCCGCTCGGCCCGAGCGAAAGGGCGGTCCTCACCTCGCGGACCATCGTGTCGGTGAGCGGATGCTCGGCCTTGTTGACGACGATCACGTCGGGGATCTCCATCACACCGGCCTTCAGCGCCTGGATCGAATCCCCCGAGCCCGGCATCAGCGCGAGCACGACCGTGTCGGCGTGGTCGACGACGTCGATCTCGGCCTGACCGACCCCGACCGTCTCGAGCAGGATGTCGTCGAACCCGGCGGCGTCCATGACCAGCGCCGCCTGCAGGGTCGCCTCCGCCAGCCCGCCGAGGGCGCCGCGGCTCGCCATCGAGCGGATGAAGACCCCTTCGTCGAGGAAGTGCTCGGAGAGGCGGATGCGATCGCCCAGCAGGGCCCCGCGGGTGAAGGGGCTCGACGGGTCGATCGACAGCACCGCCACACGGCGATCGCGTTCGCGCATCTCCTTCACGAGCGCGCCGATCATCGTGCTCTTCCCGACGCCCGGCGGGCCTGTGAACCCCACCACGCGGGCCCTCCCGGTCCGCGGGTAGAGCTCGGACACGAGCTCGGCGCCGGCCGGGTCGCCGTTCTCGACCAGCGAGATGGCGCGCCCGAGGGCGCGCTTCTCCCCGGCCAGGAGCCGGTCGATCAGGTCGCTTGAGGTCGTGCCTGCGCTCACGAGCGGCTGATCATGGCACGACCGAGCCTATGATCCGGTCCGGTGGGCGCAGACGCCTTGACAGAGCCGCGCGAAGGGGCGCCCGGGACGCCCGCAGAGGGCCGGGTCGCGCCGCCGCCGCCCCGGAGGTACGGGCTCGCGGTCCTCCGGTTCGCAGCGGCCCACGACATGCTGAAGCCGAAGTACGGCGCGCTTGCGCTGCGCTTCCTCCGCCGCCGGCTGTTCACGGTCGCCGGCCATCGCTGGAGGACCGACGGGATGCTCTTCCTCGGGCCGCGCCTGCAGATCCAGATCGGGCGCGGTGCCCGGATCCGGTTCGGTCGCTTCGTCTGGATCGGGCACGGGACGAAGATCCGCTGCCACGAGGGCGACGTCACGATCGGACCGAAGACGGTGCTGGGGCAGGAATGCACGATCTCGGCCTATCAGCGCGTCGACATCGGCCAGCAGTGCGTGATCGCCGACCGGGTGATGTTCATCGACTTCGATCACAACGTCGCCGACACCGAGCGGCCGATCCGGACCCAGGGCATCTACAAGCGCGACGTCGTCGTCGGCTCGAACGTCTGGATCGGCTACGGCGCCCAGATCCTCCGCGGGGTCACCGTCGGTGACAACGCGATCATCGGCGCGAGTGCCGTCGTCACGCGCGACATCCCCGCGAACGCGGTCGCCGCCGGCTCGCCGGCGCGGGTGATCCGGATGCGCGACGCGCCCGAGCGCCTGCGTTGGCCGGATCCGGTCGAGCCCGAGGGCTACGGTCCGTCGGGCCCGCGCTAGGCCCTGCGCTCCTCCGTTTCCGGGGCACGGGGGTCGTGCTGCTCGGATCGCTCGCCGTCGCCGTCCGGATCGATCTCGGACGCATGCTCGTGATGGGCTTGCGCGGCTTCGCGCTCACGACGCGCTTCGTGGGAGCGCTCCTCCGCCTCGGCGGCCTCCCGGCGCGCCCGCGCGGCCCTCTCGTCGGCCTCCGCCTGATGCTTCTCAGCCTTCGCATGGCGCACCCTGGCCTCGTCGCGGTGATGGCCGGCGATCTCTCGCCTCTCCTCACGGCGGCGGGATCGGCTGCGAGTCGATACGACGTACAGAATCGCGATCACGACGAGTACTGCGACGACGATCGCGATGATCAGTCCGGTGCTCATTCTCTGTCCTCCCTGGCGGGCTCTGAAATCGGTTGTGGGGAGTTACCCGTTGCAGGCGCCCTCAATCCGCGGCGGCTAGGCTGCGCCGCCGATGGCCGAGCCGTCCCAGCCCCTCCTCCCTCCCGGCACGGGCCCGAAGCTGGCGCGGGCGGCCTTGGATGGGCTCGGAGCGCTGATCTGGTTCGCGCTCGCCCTGATCTGTGGTGGGAACTCGACCGAGCTGTTCCTCGGCGGCAGCGACGTCTTCGCCTTCCTGGCCGTGGCGGCGGCCCTGACCGTCGGCGTCACGTTCGGCCTGCGAATGGCCTCGATCGCGCTCGACCGGGTCCCCGCCTGGGTCCCGAGGGTGGAGGTCTGGGCCTGGGTGGCGCTGCCGGTCTGGTTCGGCCTGGCGGTCGCCGCGGTGCGGATCTAGTCCGCGGTCGCCACCGGAGCCGGACGGGCCAGCTCGTCGTAGACCGCGAGCGTGCGACGGGCGACGTCGGACCAGTCGAAGCGGAGGACGTGCTCGCTCGCCTCGGCGACGAGGCTCTCGCGCAGCTCGGCGTCGGTGAGGACCCGCTCCACCATGCCCCCGAGGGCCTCCGGGTCGCGGGTTCGGAAACGGAGCCCGACCTCGCCGTGGGGCACGACCTCGCGGAGCCCGCCCGTGTCGGCGACGATGCAGGGGCAGCCGGAGGCCATCGCCTCGAGCGCGACCAGGCCGAAGGGCTCGTAGATCGAGGGGACGACGCAGACGTCGGCGATCCGGTAGAGCAGGTGCAGGACGTCGTCGCCGATCCAGCCGAGGAACGTCCCGTGCTCCATCAGCCCGAGCTCGGTCGCCTGCTTCTTCAGCTCGTTCTCGTGAGTGCCCGAACCGGCGACCAGGAACCGGGTGCCGGGCACCCTCTCGATCAGCTCCGGCATCGCCTCGAGCGCGATCTGGAAGCCCTTCTCGTAGACGAGGCGCCCGATCAGCAGGACCAGCTTCTCGTCGGGGGCCGCGAACTCGGCCCGGAGGTCCGCGAGCTCGGACTCCTCGCCGAGCGGCAGGTCGCCGGGATCGATGCCGTTCGGGATCACCGCGATGCGCGCCTCCGGGACGGCGAAGATGTCGGAGATCTGCTCACGCATGTAGCTCGAGCAGGCGATCACGCGATCGGAGCGGTTGCTGATCCAGCGCTCGACCCCGTGGATGTAGGACTGCGGGTGCTTGTCGACCCAACCCTGATGGCGGCCGTGCTCGGTCGCGTGGATCGTCGTGACGAGTGGTGCCCCGAACCGGCGCGCCAGGTGGTCGCAGGCCGCCGCGACGAGCCAGTCGTGGCCGTGGACGAGGTCGAAGCTGTAACGATCGCCGAGCTCGACGCCGGCGGCGAGCATGTCGGCGTTCATGCGCTCGATCCAGGTCACGAACTCGCCGAGATCGCGAGGCCGGGTCGGCTCGAGGACGCGATGGACGTTGACGCCCGCGACGACCTCGCTCCGCGGCGACTCCTCGCTGCCGCGGGTCAGGACGTGGACCTCGACCTCGAGCTCGACCAGCCCCTCCGAGAGCTTGCGGACGTGACGGGCCAGCCCGCCCTCGATCAACGGCGGGTACTCCCAGGAGAGGATCAGGACTCGGCTCACGTGAGGAAAGGGCTGAGGCTCAAGGTTCGAGCAGCGGCGCCGGAGTCAGATCCGGCGCGAGGCCGCGAAGCGTCGGTTCGGTCGACGCGCCGCATTCTATGGCCTCGAAGAGCGACAGCGAGTGGCCCAGGGCACGCTGGAACGGATAGTCGCCCGTCTTGCGCCCGTAGTCGAGGAAGGCCCAGTCGCTCGACTGCAGGGCGAGGAGCTCCCGGGCGGCGCGCTCGAGCGCCGGACCGCGCAGGCGGCCGGAGGACGCCTCGCGAAGCACTGCGAGCTCGGCCCGCCTCATCCCCCAGGCGAGGTCGGCCACCGCCGGCGAGTCCCAGGTCCGGCGGTCCTTGCCCTCTCCCCAGGTGGTCGCCGCGAGCGGGCGGTCCTCGGGGTCGTGCCGCTCGAGCGCCTCGCCGAGCTTCAGCATCCGCACCCCCGCCGCGGGCAGCGCCTCGGTCGCAGCACTCAACCACGCCGGGCCCTCCCACCACCAGTGCCCGAGCAGCTCGGTGTCGATCGCGAAGACGAGGAGGCCGCGGCGGCCGGTGTCCTCGCGGTAGCGCTGCAGGCGCTCGGCGGCGGCCACGGCGAACTCCGTCGCCTGCTTCCGCGCCCGCATCCCGGCGACCAGCGGATCGTAGGGCGCACCGGAGATCGCCCAGGGCCGGCAGCCGCGGAGCGATTTCGCGTGGAAGTCGGCGTAGCCGGGGTGCGACGGATACCCGGTCAGCGACCAGAGCCACTGCACGGCCTCCCAGTCGATGGTGAACGCGACCGTTCCGGCAGCGGTCGCCACCGGCCTCAGGGCGGCCGCGGAACGCTCGCGCGAGGACTGATCGGTGCAGAAGTGAGAGAAGCCGAGCTCCGCGAGCAGGTGCTCGAGCCCGGGCTCGTAGGCGCACTCCGGCAGCCAGATCCCGTCCGCGGGGCCGAATCGCCTCCGATGGGACCGGATCGCCGTCTCGAGCTGGAGCATCCGGCCCTCGCGGGTCGCGATCAGCGGCAGCATGGCATGGGTTGCGCTCGAGGTCATCAGCTCGACCCGGCCCGACCCGCCGGCCCGCCGGAAGGCGTCGAGGGGATCGTCGCCCAGCCGCTCGAGCTCGGTCAGCGCCACCCGGTATCGCTCCGCCTCCGCATGGCAGGCGGGCGCGAGCTCGGATTCGACGTCGCCGGCGTCGAGCTCGGCGGAGCAGACGCGGAACTCGCGTACGAAATCGCGCATCCGGGCGGCGACCGCGGGGTCCTCGAGCTGGTCGGCGAGCACGGGTGTGATCGTCATCGTGAGGTCGCGGGCCACCGCGAGCACCGGCAGGTGGGACCGTACGAACGCGTCGAACAGCCATTCCTCGCCGAACGGGTAGGTGCCGAATCCCTCGACGTAGGGCATGTGCGAATGCAGCACGATCGCAATGTCGCCCACCTCCCCGCCCGGATCGGTCCCCCCGGCCTCCTCCTGCTGTCCGCCGCTCGCTGTCGGCGCCGCCGTCATTCCCGGCAGACGGCCACGAAGTCGAGCGCGCGCTCGAGGTCGGCATCGGGCCCGCTCCGGAGCTCGAAGTCGCCGGCGCCGATCGCCGGTGTGAAGCGGTCGTAGAACGGCTTGGTGATTCGCAGGAACGAATGCACCCGGTCCCAGCCGAGCGCGATCGCGCGCTCGTGTACCGCGAGCTTGCCGGCGTGGAAGAGACCGTGGATCTCGACCGAGCCGAACGCCGGCTCGAGGACCTCGCGGTACTCCGCGATCGTGTACTCGCGGAGGTGCCACGGGTTGTCGGACTTCTCGGCCCCCTCAGGGGCGAGGGTCAGCCGGTTCGGCGTCGAGATGAACGCGAGCGGCGCCGCGGAGGCGATCGCCTCCAGCAGCGCCGGCACGTCCTCGATGTGCTCGATGGTCTGCAGGAAGACGACGGCGCCGAGCGGGCCGGAGACGTTCTCGACGAGGTCACGCTCGAAGCGCAGGTTCGGGCGCACGTACCGCGCCTTCGCGTGTTCGTGCGCCTCGGGATTGGCGTCGATCCCGACGACCTCCGCCGCCGACCCGGCGAGCACGTCGGATCCGTATCCCTCGCCGCAGGCGAGATCGGCGACCTGCATCCCCTCCACCCGAGGCGCGATCCACTCGTAGACGGCCAGATGCCGGCGGAACCAGTAGTTCTCCTCGGGGACGTCGGGAAGCGTCCGCTCGCCGGTCAGCTCGAGCGGCGGGACGCCTTCGGGCTGGTCGGCCTGGACGTAGCGCTTGGGCGTGGGCGTGGGCGTGGACACGGGGCGGCGGACGGTACAGTCCCCGGCCATGCCAGCGGCTGCTGACGCCAGCGCCGAGCGGATCCGCGACGTCAACACCCGTTACCACGACCTCGCCGCCGACTCGTACGACTCGAAGTGGGGAATCGACTTCGGCGAGACCGGGCGCGCGCAGGTCACCGCCAAGCTCGCCAAGGCGCTCGGGCACGAGCCCGGGGCCTGGGGCGATGCCCTCGAGATCGGCGCAGGCACGGGCTACTTCTGCCTGAACCTGCTGGGCGCCGGCGCCATCCGGCACGTCACCGCGACCGACATCGCGCCGGGCATGCTGCGGGCGTTGCGGGCGAACGCGGACGAACTCGGTCTCGACGTCGAAACGGTCGTCACCGATGCCGAGCAGCTGCCGTTCGAGGACGCGTCCTTCGACATCGTCCTCGGCCATGCGGTCCTTCACCACATCCCCGACCTCGACCGCGCCGCCGCCGAGTTCCACCGCGTCCTCCGGCCCGGCGGCACGGTCGTCTTCTGCGGCGAGCCGTCACGCTACGGGGATCAGATCGCCGCCGTGCCGAAACGGACGGCGATCGCGACCGCTCCCCTCTGGCGTCGTGCGGTCGGCGCCGGGAGACGCAGCGACCACGGCGGCAGCGACCCCGATTACGGGCATGCGCTCGAGGCGGAGGTGGACGTCCACGCCTTCGACCCGAAGGCCCTCAGGCTGACGTTCGGTCACGCCGGATTCGAGGACGTCAGGATTCGCGGCGAGGAGCTCCTCGCGAACCTCTACGGCTGGTGGCTGCGGACGGTCGAGTCGACGGCCACGCCGGAGGAGATCCCCCAGCGCTGGCGCGTGTTCGCCTTTCGCAGCTACCTGTCGCTGCAGCGGGTGGACAGCTCGATCCTCGAGCCTCACCTGCCGCCAGAGCTCTTCTACAACCTCGTCTTCTCGGCTCGGAGACCCGGCTAGCCGAAGGTGAAGGCATAGCCGCTGACGCCGGGGGCGAACTCGAGAGTCAGGGTGTGACGGCCCGCCCGGGGCAGGTCGACCAGCGAATAGAGCCGCTGCGAGCCCACCGTCACCTCGCCGCCGTCGACGTCGGCGCCGGCGGCGGATGGACGGATCTCACGCCCGTCGAGCTGCACGGCGACCCGCCGATCCTCCCCGGGTGAGCCGAGCACCAGGTAGACGCGCCTGGCGGTGAAGGTCGCGTCGATCCGGGCGTCGGCCGCCGCGGTCGCATCCTCGCCGGTGATCCGCCAGCTCCCCGAATAGGCGAAGCGGTTGGGACCCGGCTCGGTCCCCGGCGAGCCGAAGTCGTGCGATCCCGACGTGACCGGCCGCGTCCACCCCTGCGCCCGCGCCGACCCGAGGTAGGTCTCCGGCGTCCGCAGCCCCGGATCGGGGGCATCGACGCTCACCCGCCGAGCCCGCTCCCCGACCGCGTCGCCGCCGCCGGCCAGGAGCTCGCGAATCGCGTCCTCGGTCTGCTCGTAGTCGCCCTCGCCGAAGTGCGCGTAGCGGACTCTGCCGCCGGAGTCGATCAGGTACTTCGCGGGCCAGTACTGGTTGCCGAAGGCGTCCCAGGTCCCGTAGTCGTTGTCCTGCACGACCGGATAGGTGATGCCGTTTCGCCCGATTGCGTCGGCGACGTTGCCGGCGTCACGCTCGAACGGGAACTCCGGCGTGTGGACTCCGATCACGACGAGGCCGTCGCGGCGATACCGCTCGTACCACGACTCGACCTCGGGAAGCGTGCGGATGCAGTTGATGCACGTGTAGGTCCAGAAGTCGACCAGGACGGTCTTCCCCTGCCGGGTCAGCTCCGAGATCGAGATCGGCGCGCCTCCGGAGGTGTTGAAGAACTGGCCGGGATCGACGATGTCGGGGGCCCTGCCGAGCACCGGCAGCCGGCCGCCTCGCGCCTCCTCCGGGATGCCGCCTTCGCGAACGGCGCCCTCGTTGGCCGACGAGAGCTCCCCGATCCGGGAGGTGACGGCTCCGGAGCGCTCGATCGATCCGGTCGGATTGGTCAGGAACGCAGGCAGATCATCGGCGATCGCGTTCTGGAAGCGGACGTCGAGGTTCGCCGTCATCAGCACGGCGACGGTGACCATGATCGCGCCGGTCGCGAACTGGATCCGGCGCTCGTGCCCGCGGAGGCGGTCGGTGAATCGCCGCCCGAACCGGAGCATCGCGTAGAGGACCGCACCCGATCCGGCGGCGTAGCAGAGCGCGATCGCGAGCCGGCCCGCGGTGAACTCCTGCGAGGCGGAGACCGTGATGACGCCGGCCAGGATCGGCCCGGCGCACGGGAAGTAGGCCAGCCCGAGCGCGCCGCCCAAGACGAGGCCCGAACCGAAGCCCTCGCCGCCGCGCATCCGCGGGACGCCGACGACGCGCGAGATCCAGGCCTCGATCCGATCGCCGACGGCCGGGACCATCAGCGCCACGCCGAAGCCGATCAGCACCACGATCGCAACGATCCGCTGGATGTCGTCGGGCAGCCCCAGCGCCTCGATCACGTAGACGAGCGCCACCGCGGCGAACGTGAAGGACAGGGTGAGGCCGACCACTATCCCGAGCGGCCGGCGGCGCCCCCCGGAGACCCCCGCGGACAGCACCGCGGGGAGGATCGGCAGGACGCAGGGCGACAGCGCCGTTCCCGCTCCGGCGAGAAGCGCGAATGCCGCCAGCAGCAGCATCTAGGGGAGGCGGTCGGGGCTCAACGGCATTACCTACGGACGACCGCCCTCGCCCGATCACTCCCTCTCGGCGGATTCAGCCTCGCCCGTCCGCCGGCACCTGAACAGCTCCACCGAGCCGCTGATCCCCTTGAGGTGCTTGCGCCGCGCCCGGGAGAACGAGAACGCCTCCTGGTCGGCGTGGTCCTTGACGTCGGTGGTGACGAGGACGCTGCCGGGACGCGCGGTCTCGGTGATCCGGCTCGCCAGGTTGACCGCCCTTCCGTAGTAGTCGCCGCCGCGCGTGAAGACGGGCCCGTAGGCGAGGCCGGCGCGGATCAGGGGCAGCTCGTCCTCCTCGTCCCCCTCGGCCATCCGCTCGAGCAACACCTGCATCGATTCGAGCAGCGCATCGGTGTCGGGGGAGGCGAACATCGCGGCATCGCCGATCAGCTTGACGAGGCGGACAGGCCCGTGGCTGACCTCGCGGGCGAGCTCCTCGAGCCGGCCCGTCACCTGGCCGAGCTCCTCCGGCGGAAGCTGCTCCCCGAGCTTGGTGAAGCCGACCAGGTCGGCGAAGGCGATCGCCAGCTTCCCGGCGTCCGGAGGCGCGCCGACGGTCCCGTCCGCGGCGTCGTCGAAGGCGGCGTGCCGGAGCTGCTCGCGGAGATGGAGGCGGTAGACGTAGTCGAGCGTCGGACCCACCGTCGGGATCAAGCCGCCGACGCCCTCCTGGACGCGATCGGAGACCTCGCGCTCGGTGCCGCCGTCGCCGACGAACGTCTGGCCGACGACCTGGCGCGAGGCCGCTGCGAACTGCGACATCGCGACGGCGATGGTCCGGCTCAGCTCGGCGAGCTGGCCCGGGTCGACGCCGGCGTCGAGGATGCTCCGGATCCGGTCGGCGGCGTCGAGATCCTCGGCGCTGAGGACGACCTCGTCCCGGGCGGGCACCGCGACGCCGATCGACCGCCACTGGCGCTCGAGCTCGTCGATCGGCACGCCCGAGCGGTCCGCGACCTCGAGCGGCGTGTATCGCGGCCGGCCCGAGAGCATGCGCTCGAGCGGCAAGAGCGCCAGCCGGCCGTCGGCGACCGCCGTCCGGAGCTCCTCGAGCGAGCAGCCGTCGTCGGTGAGTCGCTTCAGCAGCGTCAGCCGGCCCTCCCGCTCTTCACCCTCGAGCCCCTCGAGAAGCCCCGCGGCCTCGAAGTCGATCGACTTGCTCATGGCCGACATTCTCCCGCGCCGGGCCGGCCCGCGCCGGTCCATATCATCGGGGGCGTGCCCGAGTCCCCCCGGAGCGAGCTTCCGATCTTCGAGCTCCCGCTCGCGCTCGTGCCCGCCGAACGCGTCCCGCTGCACATCTTCGAGCGCCGCTACCGGCTGATGATCGCCGACTGCATCGAGCGGGATGCGCCCTTCGGAATCGTGCTCCGCGACGAGGACGGCGCCCGATCGGTCGGCTGCACGGCGCTCGTCGCGGACGTGGTCGAGCGGCACGAGGACGGGCGGATGGACATCGTGGTCCGCGGCGAGTCCCCGTTCCGCGTCCTCGAGCGTCACCAGGCGCCGGAGTGGCCGGCGGCGACGGTCGAGATGATCGCCGTCGACGACTCGACGACCGGCCTCGACGCCGAGCTCGGGCAGGCGCGCACCGCCTTCGCCGAGCTGCTCGAGGCCGTGGGAGCCGATCCCGATCGTGCCTCTGCTTCCGAGTCGGCCTACCCGATCGCCGCCCAGGTCGAGATGCCGGCCGTGGACAAGCAGCTGCTGCTCGAGGAGCCCGAGGAGGGCGAGCGCCTCCAGGCCCTCGCCGGATCGCTCCGGCGTCTTCTCACCGGGCTCCGGAACGCACGCCGCGACGCCGAGCGGGCGCGGAGCAACGGCCACAAGCCGGGGACGATCCCGAAGCTCGACTGACGGGGCAGTCAGGCGTAGGCGACCGCGCCGCCCCTCCGCGGATCGCCCGCAGCCTCCGGCCGGCCGTGCCCGGCTCCGACAGCGTGAACGCCGCCGAAGAACAGGTTCGGAGCTCGCCATCGGATCACCCGATGGCCGGCCAGCTCGAGGCGCGCCAGTGCCTCGGGGTCGATCCCGGGCTCGGCATGGACGATCCCCGCCTCGTAGTGGAGCCGCGGCGCCTTCACCGCGGCATCGAGGTCGAGGCCGTCGCCGAGGTAGCGCAGGATCGTCTGCGAGACGGCGGAGCGGATCCGGTTGGATCCGCCGCTGCCGAGGCCGAGGATCAACTCGCCGTCGCGCAGGGCGATCGTGGGCGACATCATCGACGGCATCCGGCGCCCCGGCCTGGTCGCGTGGAAGCCGAACGGGTTCAGGTCCTCCTCGCCCAGCATGTTGTTCAGCTGGATCCCGGTGCCGGGGACGAAGACGCCCGATCCCGACCCGTTCGAGCAGGTGACGCTGGCGCAGCCGCCCTCGCCGTCCAGGGCGGTTATGTGCGTCGTCGACCCGAGCCGATCGGCGAGGAAGCGATCGGCGAAGCCGGGCTCGTAGAGACCCTCGAGGAACTCCCGGGTGCGCGCCTGCTGCGCGCTCTCCATCGCGGTGACGACGCTGACCGGGTCCGTCGCGCCGCCGGCCAGGGTCAGCAGCTCCAGCGCGTAGGCGATCAGCACCCCCCCTGAGGAGGGCGGCGGGTTCGTGAGGATCTCGCAAGCGCCGTAGCCGGCGCGGACGGGGTCGCGGACCACGGTCTCGTAGGTCGCGAGGTCACGCTTCCCGAGCGTCCCGCCGCCGGCGGCGACCGTGGCCGCGATCGCCGCGGCGATGTCACCGTCGTAGAAGGGCGCCGGGCCGTCGGCCCCGAGCCGCTCCAGGGTCTCGGCCAGCTCGGGGAACACCATCCGCTCCCCCTCACCGAGCATTCGCCCCGCCGGGGCGTAGACCGCTGCTCCCGCGGGCTCGCGGGCCAGGATCGGCGCGAGGATCTCGAACAGGTAGGCGTGCTGGGTCGTGATCTCGAAGCCGTCGCGGGCGAGCCCGACGGCCGGCGCGACCAGATCGGCGAGCGGCATCGACCCGTACCTCTCCGCCGCCGTGGCGAGGCCGCTCGGGACGCCGGGCACGCCGCAGGAGGCCGCACCGACGTTGAAGACCTGCGTGGTGTCACCGAAGTCGATCTCGACGGGTTCCAGCTCGGCAGCCCTCCGCGCGCCCCCGAGCCCGCCCGCCGACACGAAGAAGTCGAGCAGGGTCGCGTCGCCCCCCGGTGTGTGGACGAGCATGAAGCCCCCGGCACCGAGGCCCGTGAGCGGGCTCTCGGTCACCACCGACGCGAGGACGGCGGCGATCGCCGCGTCCGCGGCATTCCCGCCCTCGCGCAGCGCCCACGCACCCGCCTCGGCGGTTGCGGGATGGCCCCCGGCGACGACGCCGCGGCTCACGGGCGCCTCACGGGCGGCCTAGTTGGGAATGAACTCGGGAACGTCGATGCCGAGGTCGCCGGGGCGCTCCTCGTAATCGGGCACCCGCCGGGCGCCCGTCGACTCGCCGCGGCGCGCCGACGGTCGCGCCGACGAACGATGCACGCCGGTGGAGGTCCCGTCGGCCCGGCGCCCGCGAGCGTCGAACCTGGTCGCGATCACCGTCACCCACATCTGCTCGTCGAGCGTGTCGTCGACGTTGGCTCCGAAGATGATGTGCGCCTCCGGATGCGCAGCCTCCTGGATGACCCGGGCTGCCTCGGAGATCTCGACCAGCGACATGTCGCCGCCCCCGGTGATCGAGAGCAGGATCGAGCGCGCGCCCTCGATCGAGGTCTCGAGCAGGGGCGAGGAGATCGCCCGCTCGGCCGCGAAGGCAGCGCGGGTGTCGCCGGTGCCCATCCCGATCCCGAGCAGCGCCGGCCCGGCGTCGCGCATCGTGGTCCTCACGTCGGCGAAGTCGAGATTGATGAGAGCGGGAAGGGTGATCAGGTCCGAGATCCCCTGGACGCCCTGGCGCAGGACGTCGTCGGCGACCCGAAAGGCCTCGACCATCGAGGTGTTGCGCTCGAGCACCGACAACAGCCGGTCGTTGGGGACGACGATCAGCGTGTCGACCTCGCCCGCGAGGGCGTCGATGCCCTTCTCGGCCTGCTTCGCCCGCCGCGTCCCCTCGAACCCGAACGGACGGGTGACGATCCCGACGGTCAGCGCGCCGACGTCCCGCGCAAGCCGTGCGATCACCGGGGCGGCGCCGGTACCGGTTCCGCCGCCGGCGCCCGCGGCCACGAAGACCATGTCCGAGCCCTTCAGCATCCGCTTGATCCGATCCTGCTCCTCGAATGCCGCCCGGTATCCGAGCTCCGGATCGGAGCCGGAGCCGAGGCCGCGGGTCACCCCGCCCCCGATGTGGATCGTGAGGTCGGCCGCGCTCTGCTGCAGCGACTGGAGGTCGGTGTTGACCGCCATGAACTCGACGCCGGTGATTCCGGCCTCGACCATGCGGTTGACGGCGTTGACGCCGCCGCCGCCGACGCCGATGACCCGGATCAGGGGGTCGTTGACCTGCGGCGGCGCTGTCGCGGGCGCCGGCGAGGACTCCTGGCGCCCGTAGGCGGGCTCGCGATCGGAGGGATCGCTGGAGAAGACGTCGCGAAGGCGGTCCTTCGCCGGACGAGCAGGTTGCGAGGGCTCGTCGCGCTCGCCGGCCGGCGCGGGCGGCGGAGCGGGCGGCTCGGGCTTCGCGGCCGGCGGCTCGGGCTCGGCGGCGGGCGGGCTGGGCTCGCGCCGGCGCTGTGACCCGGGGCGGGCGGGCGGCTCCGGTGGATCCTCGGGGCCGTCCTCCGTCGACCTGAACAGGTCGGCCAGCGGACCCTCGCGCATGCTTGCCCGCTTATTCCTTCGAGCCATGTTCCAGGACCTCCTCCGCCAGATCGCGATAGCACTGAGCCGCGTTGCTCTGCGGATCGTACTTGAGGACGGAGCTTCCCTTCACCGGGGCTTCCGCGAACTTGATCGCCTTCTTGATCCGCGACTTGAACACGAGGTCGCCGAAGTTCTCCTCGAGGATCTCGACGGCCTCCTTGGCGTGGATGGTCCGGGTATCGAGCATGGTCGGCAGGATCCCCTCGATCTGGACGTCCGGGTTGAGGTTCTCGCGGATCATCTCGAGGGTGTTCTGGAGCTGCACGAGGCCGCGCATCGACAGGTACTCGCACTGGACCGGGACGATCACCTTGTCGGCCGCGGTGAGTGCGTTGATCGTCAGCAGGCCGAGGCTCGGCGGCGTGTCGATGCAGACGTAGTCGTACTCGTCGGCGACCTGGGCGAGCGCCTTCTGCAGCGAACGCTCGCGACCGATCTGCGTACTCATCGCGATCTCGGCGCCGGCGAGATCGATCGACGCCACGGCGATGTCGACCTCGCGGTGCTGGATGATCTCCTTGATCGGCATCCGGTCCACGAGCACGTGGTAGAGGCTCTTCTCGACCGTGTCCGGGTCGACGCCCTGGCTCATCGTCAGGTTTCCCTGGGGATCGAGGTCGACGCAGAGGACGCGGTGGCCGGACTCCGACAGCGCCACCGCCAGGTTCAGCGTCGTCGTCGTCTTCGCGACGCCGCCCTTCTGGTTGGCGAACGCGAAGACCTGCATCGTCCGCTCGGCGGCCGGCTCCTCCGACTCCGGCGAGTAGGGATGGCGCCGCTTCAGCGTGGGAGCGATCAGCTCGTCGGCCGAGACCCGACCGTCGTCCTCGGACTCGCCGTCGCCTCCGCCCTTGACGGCACGCCGCAGCTCGTCCTTGTCGAGCTTCCCGGTCGCGCTCTTCCCGGCGTCACCGGCGACATCTGCAGCCTCGGCGGGAGGATCGACGGGCTCGGGCGCGGGATCGACGGATCCGGCCGGCTCGGGCGCGGGCTCGGCAGCCGCCTTGGTCTCGAGCTCGAGCAGCTCCTCGCCGTAAGGGTCGGCGGCCTGGCGCACCGACTCGGCCGGAGCCGGCTCCGCGGCGCGCGTCTCGCCGCTCGAGGTCACGACCTCGGCCTCCACCTCGGTGCCCTGCGGATCGCGGGAATCCTCCTTCTCCGCGGTGCGCCCTTCCAGATTCTTCCTGTTGAACAAGCCCATGGTGACCGCTTATTCGGCTGCGGCAGCCGGTTTCCTTCCACCCGATCCGGAACCGGGTCCGGCGCTTGCGAGAATGGTGCGATCGCCGGCCTGCTCGACAAGCGGCTCGCCTTCGTGACCGGGAAGGGCGGAGTGGGCAAGACGACCGTCGCTTACGCGCTCGGGCTCACCGCGGCAGCCGCCGGGAAACGCACGATCGTCTGCGAGATCGCCCGCCAGGAGCGCGGCTCGGAGCTCTTCGGGATCGAGCCGATCGGCTTCAACGAGGTCCGCGTCGGCGACGGCCTCTGGGCGATCTCGATCGACCCCGACCGGATGGTCCGCGAGTACCTCGAGGTCCTGCTGCCGGTGCGGGCGATGGCGTCGCTGCTGTACCGGAGCAACCTCTTCGCCTATCTCGCCGCCGCCACCCCGGGCCTGCAGGAGGTCGTATCGATCGGCAAGGCCTACGAGCTCACCCTGGACGTCCGCCGCGCGCCCGGCGACGGGCGCGTCTACGACCTGGTCATCGTCGATTCCCCGGCCACCGGGCACGGCGTCGGCTTCCTCGAGGCACCCGGGACGTTCAGGCGGATCGCCCGGGGTGGGCCGCTTGCGGATCAGGCGTCGCGGATCGAGCGGATGATCACCGACCCCGAGCGCTGTGGCGTCGGGATCGTGGCCACGCCGGAGGAGATGGCGGTGAACGAGTCGGCCGACCTGGCGGACGGCCTGGCCGAGGCCGGCGTCGCGCTCGACGAGCTCTACGTGAACGAGCTCTTCCCCGACCGCTTCTCCGCGGCCGAGATCGACGAGATCCGCGCCGCCCGCGAGCGGGTCGAATCCCCCGCTCTCGACGCTGCGATCGCCGAGGCCGAGCGGGCCGCGGCCCAGCGGATCGAGCTCGAGCGCCTGCGCGGCATCCTGCCGGGAGTCCCCGCCCACGAGCTCCCGTTCCTGTTCACGAGCGGATTCGGCGAGGCGGAGCTCCGGGACCTGGCGGAGGAGCTGGCGCGGTGAGCGCTCATCTCGAGACGATCCTCGCCGGTCGCTCGATCTGCATCTGCGTCGGCTCGGGGGGAGTCGGGAAGACCACGACGTCGGCGGCGATCGCCGTCGCGATGGCACAGCGAGGCCTGAAGGTCGCGGTGCTGACCATCGACCCGGCGCGGCGGCTGGCGGACTCGCTCGGCCTCGCCGAGCTCGGGAACGTCCCGAGCCCGGTCGAGCTCGAGGAGATCGAAGGCGAGGGCGAGCTCTGGGCGATGATGCTCGATCCGAAGGCGACCTTCGACGAGGTGATCCAGCGCTACTCACCGGACGAGGAGTCGCGGCAGCGGATCCTCGGCAACCGGATCTATCAGCAGATATCGGGCGCCCTCGCGGGCTCGCAGGAGTACATGGCGATGGAGAAGCTCTACGAGCTCGACGAGGACGAGGACTTCGACCTGCTGATCCTCGACACGCCGCCGTCGCGCAACGCCCTCGACTTCCTCGATGCGCCGCGGCGCGTCACCCAGTTCGTGGAGGGCCGGGCGATGCGCCTGTTCGTCCGCCCGACCGGATTCGGCGCCAGGATCGCCGGGCGCGGCTTCTCCGTCGTCTCCTCGGTCCTGCGCCGCGTGACCGGCGGTGACCTGATCGCCGACCTCTCCGAGTTCTTCTCGGCCATGGCGGTCCTCCTCGGCGGGTTTCGCGAGCGTGCCGAGCGGGTCGAGGCCCTGCTGCGGGACGAGCGCACGACGTTCCTGGTCGTCACCGGGCCCGCGGGGGAGCCCGTGAAGGAGGCGGGATATCTGCGCGGCAAGCTCGCCGAAGGGGATCTGCCGCTCGGAGCGGTGATCGTCAACCGCGTGCATGCGGCCGCGGACGCCGGGGATCAGCGTCTTCTGCTCGCGGACGTCATCGGCGATCCCGACCTGCGCGACCGGATCCTCGCCGCGTACGAGGGGCGCCGCCTGCTCGCCGCGAGGGACCGCGAGAACGTCGCCACGCTGCGGTCGGGCTCACCGGGAGTCCCGGTGTTCGAGGTGCCGGAGCTCAGCGAGGAGATCCACGACCTCCCCGGCCTCGCCGAGTTCGCGCGGCTGCTGATGCCGGCCTAGCGCACGGGCCTCAGCCCGCAGCCCGCCGCGGCCCGTGGCCGCCGACCGTCCAGTTCGTCTCGGTCCGCGGGAAGAGGTACTCGACCCTGGCCCTGACTTCCTCGCGATCCATCGGCGGGCGTGACAGCTCGCGCAGGTGATTCGGCCGCGCCGGGAAGTCCATGGTCGCCTCGCCGTCGACCTCGTCGAGCCAGCCGGCGCCGGCAGCCGTCCGGGACGGCTCGCGCACGGGGTCGGCCTCGACCTCCTCGTCGAGGAAGGTGACCGTCCTCGTCGGCGGCTCCGGTTCGATCGCAGCCTCCGGGATCTCGTCCTCGCCGGGCACGATCAGTGGCAGGTGGACCTGCTTACGCACCGGCGGCTCGGATTCGGCCGGCACCTCGGTCTCCACCTCGGACGCAGATTCCGCCACGACGCCGTATTCGAGCTCGGGCATCTCTCCCGGCGTGGGATCCGGCTGGATCCGGGAGGCGATGATCTCCTCGCCGTCCCGATCGAACCCGAGGTCGAGCTCGCTCTCCGCAGTCTCCGGGCCGAGGCCGGCTCCGTCGACCTCGACCGCCTCGAAGTCCCACTCCGTGTCGCTGCCGAGCTCGGTCGGTGAGCCCTCTCCGAATGCGAGTCCGTCGGCCAGCAGCGCCTCGTCGGCGGCGGCGCGGAAGTCGCTGCCGATCTCGCCGGTGACGCCCCGTCGCAGGATCGTCCGCAGAAGTTCCTCGACCTGCCCGGCGATCTCGGAGGGGCCGGGCGCGCCTTCCGACCGCATCGGCTCGCCGCTCCAGAGCTCACGCTCGAGCGAGATCGCCTGCTCCACCACCTGCTTGGCGTCACCGCGGCCGTCCGGGCCCTCCGCGAGGGCGGCGACGCGCATCGGCAGCCCGACGCCGGCCGGGCCCTCGCCTTCGAGCAGGAACCGCATCGCCAGGAGATGGTCGTTGAGCGCGTCGACCGCGCCGCGGCGGTCGAGGCCCGCCTCGAACCGGAGCAGCGCGCGGCGCATGCGCGACACCCGCCGCGGATGCACGGCGACGGTGCGCGAGAGGTCCGTCAGCGGCTCGAGCTCGGATTCGGTCAGCCGGTATCCGCCGGGACGGGGCTTTCCGGCGCCGGTGGCGATCCGGCGCCAGCGGTCGCCCGCGACCCTGACCCACCCGTGAGGGCCGAGGCCGACGCCGCCCGGCTTGTAGAGACGAAGGGTGGTGACGACCCGCTCGAAGGTCCTGGCGACCCGGTCGCCGGCTCCGCCGAGACCGCCGTCCTCGTCGAGCTCGACGCGGGCGCTGATCAGGAACGTCGGCTCCCAGGCGGCGCCCCCGGGGCGCTCACTCCGCGCCGCCTCGGAGGGGACATCGACCGCGTCCGCGCGAACGATCGCCGCGCCGTTGAGGTCGAGCCTCGCGGCGGGCATCTGGAAGCCGATCAGGGGAACGATCGCCTCGACCTCCCCCGCCTCGGGCTCAGCGCACTCCTCAATCTCCGCGACCGCGGAGGCGAAGCGCTCGTCGTCGATGCCGAAATCGGCGCAGCCGTCCCAGAGCCGGGCGAGGAAGTAGGTGACGGCGAGGCTCGCGCGCTCGACGGCGTCGACCGGAGGCGCGATCCCGGCCTCCTCCAGGTAGGAACCGGCGACATCGGCGCGCCGCATCGTCTCGACCGCCTCGTGGAAGCTCTCCAGCTCGCGCAGCTCCGTCGCGTTGTCGCGCACGAACCTCGCGGTCAAGGGCTGGTAGTGGCAGAAGGCGAAGCCGTCGCCGGCCTCCCCGATCTCGTAGGGGATCTCCTGCCCGTCGGCGACGAGGTCGGTGAAGACCTCGGAGGCGTCACGGGAAAGGGCCGTCAGCGTGTGTCGGAGGTGTAGATCGCGCACGAGGGCGGTCTTCGCTCACGCCGCGCTCCTTCCTCCCTGCAAGTTCCGTTGCAGCGGTCGACCGGGTCGGCGGCTACGGCGGTGGGGTCCGATCAGGCGGCCGACGGCGAGAACCGACGACCGGGTGGCCGGCCCATCCCCATTCGCCTAGGCGGCGGCGGGCGCGCGCTTGGCCGCGGGCTCCTCCTCGGCGGCGGGTTCGTCGCCGACGCCGAGCCAACGTGAGCCGTATTCGCGCATGTCGTCGATGAGCGGGGTCAGGGCCCTGCCCTTCTCGGTCAGTGCGTACTCGACCCGCGGCGGAACCTCGGGATAGGTGTGGCGCTCGACGACGTCGCAGTCCTCGAGTGCGCGAAGGCGCAGGGACAGGGTCCGGGGGCTGATCCCGTCCAGCGACCGCTCCAACTCGCAGAACCGGCGATTGCCGTCGGCGAGGTCGCGGATGACCAGCAACGTCCACTTGCCCGAGATGATCTCGGCGCAAGCACAGACTGGACAATCGGTTTCCTTCTCGGCCATTGCTCCGATGGGGCGCGCGGCTCTTCTATGCGCGCTCCACCTTGGAGAATAGCAATACTTCAGGAAGTGAAGTGCGAACTCGGCGGCGGGGCGGAAGCTGCTTGCTGAGGCTGCGGGACCTCGACCTGCCGTTCCGGCACCTGCACGGGAGCCGGAGCAGCGGGGGCCGGCGCCGCGGGGACGGGCTCGGGGCCCGGCCCGCCGTCGAGCTGGGAGATGTCGCTGGCGCGCCTGCCGGAGTTGGCGAGCATGAGCTTGAAGTCGTGCGGGCTCGAGGCGTAGTCCATCGCCACCTTCTCGGACACCCTGCCCGCCTCGACATGGGCGAGCAGGGACTGATCGAAGGTCTGCATCCCGTAGTAGTCGCCCTCGGCGATCACCTGGCTGATCTTCCCGGTCTCCTCCGGGTTCAGGATCAGGTCCTCGACCCGTCCGGTGACGATCATCACCTCTGCGGCCGCCACCCGTCCGTTCCCGTCACTCGTCGGGACCAGGCGCTGCGAGACGGCTCCGCGCAGCGTCGCCGCCAGCATGACCCGAGCCTGCTGCTGCAGGTGCGGAGGGAAGAAGTCGATGATTCGGTTGATCGTCTCGGTCGCATCGAGGGTGTGGAGCGTCGAGAGGACGAGGTGGCCGGTCTCGGCCGCGCTCAGCGCGGTGCGGACGGTCTCCTCGTCGCGCATCTCGCCGATCAGGATCACGTCGGGGTCCTGGCGGAGGACCCGGCGCATCGCCCGCGCGAAGCTCCTGGTGTCGGAGCCGACCTCGCGCTGGTTGATGATCGATCGCTTGTCTCCGTGCAGGTACTCGATCGGGTCCTCGAGCGTGATGACGTGCTCGGCCCGGGTCTCGTTGATGTGGTCGATCATCGCCGCCAGCGTCGTCGACTTGCCCGAACCCGTGGTCCCGGTCAACAGGACGATTCCGCGCCGCTCCTCGGCCAGTGCCCGGATCGCCGGCGGCAATCCGAGGTCCTCGATCGTTCGCACCTGGTAGGGGATCGCGCGGCAGACGATCGAGATCGAGCCGCGCTGCTTGAAGGCGTTGACGCGGAATCGGGAGACGCTCGGGATCGAGTAGGAGAAGTCCGCCTCACCCTCCTCGTCGAACTCCGCGCGGGCCGGCAGGTCCCTGACCAGCGTCCGCAGCGCCTCCTCGGTGTCGCCGGGGCTCAGCGGCCCGAGGCCCTGAATCGGCCCGAGCGCGCCATGGATCCGCGTCATCGGCGGCGCCCCGACCTTCAGATGGAGATCGGAGCCCTCGCTATCGACCACGTAGCGCAGCGCCTCTTCGACCTGGAATGGCATCGCCACTCATATCGGCGCCCATTCGAAAGCCTTGAACCCCGCAAGGGACTGGGGCGCCGAGGCCGCTGATCAAGGAAGAGGTGCGCGAAGCGGCCACCTGGCCGTGAGCGCGCCGATGACGCCGAGCAGGCGCCTCGCGTCCGCTCAGGTTCCTGACGAGGTCGGGAGGCCGCTGATCAAGGAAGAGGTGCGCGAAGCGGCCACCTGGCCGTGAGCGCGCCGATGACGCCGAGCAGCGGCGTCCCGACCCGTCAGGAGGGGCGGCGCTTGCGGGCTTTGCGGACTGCGCCGATCGACGCCCGGGCGGCCTTGGCGATCTCGCCCTCGGTCCGGTCGGGGTCGCGTGCGATCTCGAAGTCGACGACGGCCGCGGAGCGGAGCTTCGCGCGATCGGCGGTGCTGACGCTGTCGCCGCCGGCATTCTCGACGGCCTGCTCCATCGCGCGCTCACGCCGGCAGGCGAGGCAGTAGTAGAGGCCCTTCTCCTTGACCCAGTTCGGAGGGGTGGCGGCGCCCAGGCCCTGCGTCCAGCGGCTGGTGACCTCGCAGCGTGCGCAGGTGAACTCGACGACGTCGCTCTTGGTGGGTCTCGTCTTCGTGGCGGTGCTCATTGCTTTTCCTACTCCGTTCGTACTTCGTGGGACGCCGAGCCGTGCCGCCGGCCGCGTCCTGGTTCTGAGGTCTTCTTTTCCGGCGGCTCCGTGAGGGCCGCGCGCCCGGCCGGCACGCCGGGCGACTTGACAGCTAGGCGACTTCGCGGAGCTTCTGCGCCTCGGCGAGCGTCTGCAGCTTCTTCAGCGACTGGTTCTCGATCTGCCGGATCCGCTCGCGGGTCACGTTGAACGTGCGGCCGACTTCGTCGAGCGTGCGGGGATGCTCTCCGCCGAGCCCGTAGCGAAGCTCGAGCACCCGGCGCTCCCGGTAGGAGAGGTTCTCGAGGGCCTCGCGCAGCGCCTCCTTGGTGAGCAGGTCGGCCGCCCGATCGAACGGGGACTCGGCCTTCTCGTCGGCGATGAACTGGCCGAACTCCGACTCCTCCTCGTCGCCGACCGGCTTCTCCAGCGAGACCGGAGCCTGCGCGGAGCGCTTGATCGAGTCGACCTCCTCCGGCTCGATGCCGGTGACGTCGGCGATCTCCTCCGGCGTCGGCTCACGGCCGAGCTCGGTGACGAGCTTGCGCTCGGCACGACCGATCTTGTTCAGCTTCTCGACGACGTGGACCGGAATCCGGATGGTCCGAGCCTTGTCGGCGAGCGCGCGGGCGATCGCCTGGCGGATCCACCAGGTCGCGTAGGTCGAGAACTTGAAGCCCTTGCGGTAGTCGAACTTCTCCGCGGCGCGGACGAGGCCGAGCGTGCCCTCCTGGATCAGGTCGAGGAAGGGGAGTCCCTGGTTGCGGTAGTTCTTCGCGATCGAGACCACGAGCCGCAGGTTCGACTCGACCATCTTCTCCTTGGCCGCGAGATCGCCGCGCTCGATGCGCTTGGCGAGCTCGACCTCCTCGGCCGCCGTCAGCAGGCGGACCTTGCCGATGTCCTTGAGGAACAGCTGCAGCGAGTCCGTCGTCATGTCCGGCTTCAGGTCGATCGTGGTCTTCGACCGGCGCTTGCCCCGCTTGCCGTCGTCGCGTTCGGGCGCGGCGGTCTGAGCGGGATCGACGTCCTCGACCAGCTCGATGCCGGAGCGCTCGAGGTGGCCGTAGAGCTCCTCGATGTCGCCCTCGTCGACGTCGACCTCGGAGACCGCGGTGGCGATCTCTCCGAAAGTCAGCACGCCGACCTGCTGGCCCTTGCTCAGCAGGTTCTTTACCTCTTCGAGTTCCTGAAGCTCAGCTACAAGCATTCCGCGTCCTCTTGCTCCGTTCTTTCGTTCGTTCTCGGGAGTCCGTGCGCTGCATGGCTCCGTCTGCTTTCATCGGGTGCCGACGCCCTCGGCGTGAGCGACGGCCGCAAACTGCCGGACCCGCCATCCGATCTGTGTGCCGCGTTCGTGTGGTCCGCCGGCGAGAGGCGCAACCCAACGAATTGGCATTGTATGCACTTCACTTTCTGAAGTCAAGCCCGATTCGGCAGTTCCACGGGAGTGATCCAGGGTCGTCTACACGGGAACCCATACCCGGTTACGCAGTCAATAACGCGCGAGAATGCGGGTAGTTGCGGTTCGTGGGCGCGCGCCGCCTGCAAACCTTGTGAAATAGCTCCCAATGACCGCCAGCGAACGAGATCCGGAGGACGAGCGGGCGCCGTCAGAGGCGGCCGGGGGCGGCGATCCGCCGCGGCAGGCGGGCGTCCTGGGAAACCTCCCGAAGAAGCGGCCCGCAGTCCGCAGCCCACGGCGAACCCGAGCCCGGACGGGGCCGGAGACGCAGCCCGCCGCCGAGCAGGCTCCGCCCGAGGATAGGAAGGCCCGCCCGACCCGGCCCCGGTCCGAGCCCGCCGATCAGTCGCCCGAGCCGTCCGAGCACTCGCACGCCGCCGACCTCGAGGGCCTCGCCCGCGGGGGAATCGCGATCGCGGGCGGCGCCGCCTCGCTCGGCCTGCGAATCGCCGGGCGCGCCGCTGCGGCCCTGCGGGACGCCGTCGAGCGCCGTTGAGACAGCGCACCAACCGGTCGCTCACCGCCTTCTGGCGGCGCGCCTACGAGGAGAACATCACGGGGATGGCGGCCATGGTCGCCTACAACCTGATGCTTTCGGTGTTCCCGTTCGCGTTGCTGCTGCTGTTCATCACCGGCAAGCTCCTGCAGAGCCCGGACGTGCAGGCGACCATCCTGTCCGACCTGACCGAGCTGTTCCCGTCGACCGAGCAGGCGACGCTGAACTCGACCCTCGATCAGCTGCGGACGAACTCGACCGAGATCGGCATCGTCGCGATCGTCGCCGGGCTCTGGATCGGTGCGTCGTTCTGGGGGGCGATGGACACGGCCTTCTGCCGCATCTACCACGTCGAATGCCGCGGCTGGCTTGCACAGAAGCGCTTCTCGCTGATCATGCTCGCCGTCGTCGCCTTCTTCCTCGCCGCCAGCGTCGCGGTGCCGGCGCTGGAGAGCCTCCTCGTCTCCGGCGTCGAGGACCTGCCGTTCGGGCTCTCGCGCGTCGACTGGCTTCTCAACGTCATGGTGATCGCGGCCGGCCTGCTGCTCAGCTTCCTCATCCTCTGCATCATCTACTGGGCCGTGCCGAAGGGGCACCTGCCGTGGCGAGCGGTCTGGCCCGGTGCGCTGTTCATGGCCATCGCCGGCGGCATCGCCAACTCGATCTTCCCCCTGTACCTGGTCAACGTCTCCACCGTCGGCGAGTTCGGCCGGATCGTCAGCTTCGTCCTGATCGCGCTGATCTGGTTCTACGCCCTCGCGCTGGGACTGCTGGCCGGCGCGGTCATCAACGCCCTTCGCTACGAGCTCCACGACACCGGAACGCTGCGCGGGATGACGGCCGAGTTCGCGGCCCAGCGGCCCGCCGACGAGGCTCGCGGGGAACCAGGCCGGCTGCCCTGAGCACGGCTCAGAAGAGCTCGTCCACCGCCGCCTGCATCGCTTCCTCCAGCGGCGTCGGCTCGACGTCGAAGAGCTCCATCCCGCTCGGGTCGACCACCACCGTCTCGGTCGTGAGCCCTTCGACCAGGGGGCGGGCGACTCCGGCGTCGACCGGCGTGACGAGCCCGATCCAGTGGGAGCTGAGGCCCGGTGACAGCAGCGGGACGCCGATCCGCGGGCGCGGGCGCCTGCCCTGGGCGCGCGCGCAGAGGTCGAGGAGCCCGCCGTAGGTGGTGACCTCCCTCCCGCCGATCTCGATCTCGCGCCCACTCGACCCCGGCACCTCCAGGGCGGCTGCCAGGTACTCGACCACGTCGGCGGCCGCGATCGGCTGCGTCCGGGTCGAGGTCCAGCTCGGGGTGACCATCGCCGGCAGGCGCCGGACCAGGTAGGCGATGGTGCGCAGCGACTCGCTGCCGGAGCCGATCACGATCGACGCGCGGAAGTAGGTCAGCGGCGGGCCCCAGCGCCGCAGCGCCTCGGCGGTGTGATGGCGGCTGTCGAGATGCGGTGAACCGCCCTCGTCGGGCCCGAGGCCGCCGAGGTAGATGACGCGCCCGACCCCCGCTGACGTGGCGGCGCGTGCGAACAGCTCGGCCGCGGCGCGTTCCCGCTCCGCGTAGTCGCGCCCGCTGCCGAGCATGTGGACGAGGAAATACGCCACCTCCACACCCTCCATCGCCGCCGAGAGGTCCGGGTCCGAGGTCAGGTCGGCTTCGAAGAGCTCCACCTCCGGACCGAGGATCCTGCGTCCGCGCCCGCGATCGCGGACCAGCGCCCGGACCGTGACGCCATCGCCGCGAAGGGCCATCGCCAGGCGCCGGCCGATGACGCCGGTGGCCCCGGCGATCAGGTAGGTCGGCTGCTCGCCGGTCGCGTTCATGCCGCCTCCGATCGTGCCCGCTGCTCGCTCGGCATCTCGGTCCGGTCGACGTCGGGGAAGTCGAGGCGGGGGAGGGAGCGCAGGTACGCGTTGCAGACGATGACGTGGATGCGGAGCTGGGTCTGCGCGTAGAACCACGCGCCGAAGCGGGCGAAACGCCCCCGTCCGCGGATCCCGGGATAGAAGTTCTCGACCTCGACCTTGGCGATGAGCCGGACGACGTCGAGCCGCGCGTCCTCGGCGTCGTCGACGCCG
Source organism: Solirubrobacterales bacterium (assembly GCA_020438445.1). GTDB lineage: Bacteria > Actinomycetota > Thermoleophilia > Solirubrobacterales > 70-9 > RHKX01. The sequence continues at coordinate 2,456 of JAGQUO010000022.1, read as the reverse complement.
TCGCGATCGCAGCGCTCGACCGAGACGCGGAGGGCACCCTTCCCGCGGCCCTCGCGGGCGACGAGCAGGCCCCGGTCGATGGGCCAGGTGACCTGCCCGCGTCCCTCGTCGGTCTCGTAGCGCGGCGCGCCGAACCGGAGCAGCGGGATCTTCCCGAAGGCGGCGACCGTCCGCGAGGTCGCCGCGTACTGGACGCGGATGATCCCGAGCGACATCCGGCGCAGGAAGGCCCAGTAGCCGCGGGCCATCAGCTCGAGGTTGTCGGCGTTCCAGATCCGCTCGAGCAGCGGCCGCTCGACGGTGATGCGCGCCTCCTGGATCGAGCCGACGGCCCCGCTGGGGCGCACCCGGATGCGCTCGCCGGGATCGAGGATCTCGACCCGGGGGGGCTGCGGGGAGCTGCTCATGCGGCGCCGTTCAGGTGCCAGAAGCCGTCGTTGCCGAGGTGGTCCTGGGACGCCACCCGGCCGAGCTCCTCTCGCGCCTCGTCGAACGAGACGTCGAGAACCGTCGCGACCTCCTGGGTCGCGAGCGGGAACCCGCGCCAGCCCAGGACCTCGGCGGCCGTCTCCGGCGGGTCGCGCCGGTCGAGGCCGGGAACGAGGTTGGCGAGGATCGCGTCGTAGACGGCGAAGGGCTGAAAGCCGGGCACGGAGATCGTCACCCCGTCGGAGAGGCGGATGATCTCGTAGCTCGGGCACGTGTAGCGCCGTCCGCCGGACCAGTTGGCGAGCTTGTGGTCGAGCACCCGGGCGGCGGGCATCGGTCGCCGGGCGAGGTCGGCGTCCTCCTCGAGCTCGCGCTCGACCGCGGGGTCGCTCAGCCAGGAATCGAGCTCAGCGCCGATGCCGGCGTCGGCGGCCGCTGCGCGGATCACCTCGGGGTCGTCGACGAGCTCGCCGCTGAAGTTGCGGATTCGCAGGCTGCGCAGAGCCCGGCGCACCGTGCGGCTGTCGGCGTGGACCCGGGCCGCCACGACGAGGCGGCAGGCCTCGCGACTCCCGGGCACGTACGGCTTCGGCCGCGTGTCCATCGGCATCAGGTGCTCGGAGGCGATCTTCCGGACCGACGACGCCAGCTGCTCGGCCGAGAACTTCGCCTCCGCCTCCTCCCGCGACGCCGAGAGCACCACCATCCGCGGCTCCCATTCGATCCGGCCCTCGTAGAGCCAGTTGATCCGGTGCCGGAACGGCTCGGCGCTGTACGCCCACGGGCAGGTGGGGTCGGTGAACTCGGTGATGCGGACGCAGATCTGGCTCATCGGGCGAATCCGGGAGTCTGACGAACGGGACCGGCCGGCCACCGGACGGGCGTCACGCCCCCGGAGACGACGAAGGGCCGCCCTGGGCGGCCCTTCGCTCGGAGACTTCGCGCCGCTCGGCGCCGGGATCAGAGACCGCGCGGGTGGCGGACCTTGAACTTGCCGGGGGTCGAGCGCATGCTCTTGCTCCACCCGGGGCCGTTGCCCGGCGTCTGGGAGGTGTCGAACCGGAGGCCGGCGACAATCATGTAGGCGTGGCTCGGGTTGCCGTAGACGCTGATCCACTGACCCTTGCCCTTGGTGCCGTAGCGAGCGAGACCGTTGGAGTCGAGCGGCGTGTCGAGGAGCTTGCCGCCGTGGAGGGCGTAGCTGACGGCGCCGGAGCAGTCGTAGCCCTTGTCCTTCCAGTCGCCGTGACCGCCGCCCCACTTGTAGGGCTTGTTGCGGATCCGGTTGGCGGCCTTGATGACCTTCTGCACCTGCTTCGGAGCGTCGGCGGGAGCGACGGCGCGGCCGCCGACGAGCTTGGCCTTGGAGCCCGGGACCGTCGCGGTCGTGCCGGTCGAGAGGCCGCCGCCGGCCTGGGCAGTCGCCGGGACGATCAGGGCGAGCGCCGCGAGAGCAGCCAGTACGGCTATTCGCGGGAAGCTGGTGGATTTGCGCACGTAGGACTCCTTCTCAGGCCTACGGGGTTAGCTGACGGGCTAGCGCTAAAGGAGATGCGCCTCTACCTACTGGTGGATTCGCCCCAACTCTTGGTTCCCCCGCTCCCGTCCTTCAGGGGACGGGACTCGGCATTACCAATTGCAAGGTTCGCGCAGGCTACACGAATCCCTCCCCGGATGAAGTCTTGCTAACAAAACCCTTGCAGTTTGGGAGTGGCAATTGGCGAACCGCCAACGGCTCCGCCGAGCGCTCTCAGGCGATTCCAAGGCTCCGCTCAGCGATCGCACAGCCTCGCTCGCTGGACTCCGATCACCCGAAAGAGAGGAGTTCCCGATGACGACCGAAGCAATCACCGAGCCGATGCCCTCGGGCGAGCCGCCCGCGACCCTGACGGTGCGGCGATCCTGGGCGGTGGGCGGCGCCGTCGCGATCGTGGTCGTGATCGTCGCGATGGCGATCGCGCTGGTCGCGGTCACCGGTGAGGACGGCCGTGGACACGACGGCTTCGCGCCGCCGATGTCCGCCGGGC
>JAGQUO010000237.1 GCA_020438445.1 Solirubrobacterales bacterium | reverse complement strand
TGATCGTGCCTTCCACCTGCCGCGCGCCGCCGAGGATGCCCGCGAGCGAGTTCGCGGTGGCCATCCCCAGGTCGTTCTGGCAGTGGACGGAGATGCGGGCCTGGTCGATGTTCGGGACGTTCTGCGCGATCGAGCGGATCAGGTCCTCGAACTCCTCGGGGATGGCGTAGCCCACGGTGTCCGGGATGTTCACCGTGGTCGCGCCCTCTTCGATGGCGGCCTGCAGGATCTGGTAGACGAACTCACGGTCGGAGCGCGTCGCGTCCATCGGCGAGAACTCGATGTCGGAGACGTACTTCTTGGCGTGCCGGACGGCGTTGCGGGCCATCTCGATCACGTCCTCGCGGTTCTTCCTCAGCTGCTGCGCCATGTGGATGTCGCTGGACGAGAGGAAGACGTGGATGCGGGCCGACTCGGCGCCGCGCACGGCCTCGTAGGCGTGGTCGATGTCCGCCATCACGGCGCGGGCGAGGCCGGCGATGACCGGGCCCTTCACCTCGCGGGCGATCTGGGAGATCGCCTCGCGGTCGCCGGGGGAGGTGGCCGGGAAACCGGCCTCGATGATGTCGACGTTCAGCTTCGCGAGCTGGCG
>JAGQUO010000236.1 GCA_020438445.1 Solirubrobacterales bacterium | reverse complement strand
GCTCATCGGCGACCAGCAGCACCCGGTGAGACTCTTCCTGGTTTCCGAACGCCGGAACGTTCGCGGATGATTCACCACTTACGGTCTCAGGCATGATGCTCCCAATCTACCCGCCTTCGCCCGAGCGGAATCGCATTCTCAGGAATTTCCCGGCCTTGGGACCGGGTCGAGTTCAGTTGAGGAGCGGAGAGGGCGGGATCCTCGTCTCCCCTTCGATTCCGTCGATAACCAACGCCAGGTCATCGACGTAGCACCAGGACCATTCCTCGCCGGGTTCGATCGAGCGGATCAGCGGATGGCCGGACTGCTTGAAATGCCTGGTCGCATGGCGCTCAGGCGAGCTGTCGCAGCAACCGACATGTCCGCAGAGAAGGCAGATCCTGAGATGGACCCAGCCGGTCCCCTCCCGCAGGCAGTCCTCGCATCCGTCGACCGATTCCGGCAGCCGGGTGACTTCGACCTGCCCCAGATGACTGCATTCCTGACTCATCGGTTCATCCTCGCATCCCGGTCAAGCCGGGCTCACGGTTCGATGATCGGAAACCAGAGGTCGAACTCGTCGAGATGCTCGCCGAACTGACGAAACACTTCCA
>JAGQUO010000235.1 GCA_020438445.1 Solirubrobacterales bacterium | reverse complement strand
CGTTGATCCCGAGGCGCCGCCGGGTAACCGGCCCGCGCCCACTCTACTCAATCCGGACCCTCGGAAGAAAGCCCAGCCGGCCAGTGAAGCCGGCAGGGCCTCCATCCTCACGACACCGGGACTAGATCTTGGTCACGTTCTCCGCGGCCGGGCCCTTCTGGCCCTGCACCACGTCGAACTCGACCTTCTCGCCTTCCTGAAGGCTCTTGAAGCCCTTCATCTGGATCGCGCTGTGGTGGCAGAAGACGTCCTTCTCCCCGTCGTCGCGCGTCAGAAAACCGAATCCCTTGTCGTCGTTGAACCACTTCACGGTTCCCGTGATTCGCATCGCGGTACTCCTAATCGTTCTCGATTCGTCGTACGGCGCTGCGAACTGACTGCATCATCCGGACCGACTCCTCGTGCTCGCGGGAAGCCATCCCGCGTTGGAAGCGGACCCGAACTGGGACCGCTGCTCGGGCGGGATCTCTCCCGCTCCGTCTTTGGGCTCACCCGGGGGACCCAGGCGTGCCTCATTCGTTCACCAACACCCCTTGGAGAGATCCGAGAGGCCGAGAGATTCAGGCCGGTCCGGCCTTTTCTCTCTCTTCTCCG
>JAGQUO010000234.1 GCA_020438445.1 Solirubrobacterales bacterium | reverse complement strand
GTGCTAGGTTCACACCAATTCGCCATAGATCGCCGTAGAGATCGCCTCCATGTTTGCGTAGTAGGTCGTCTACGTGCTCAATCTCGCGCTTGGTCTTGACCGCTTCCACGACTCCCATGATCTACCTCACATAATAACGTTGAAAAGTATAATATGTGATATAACTTAGCTATTTGCAGCAGGATGTCAAGAAATTCATGGGCTAGCTATGTCACAGAATGCAATTGTGTGATGTAGAGTCACATTCCCAAGATCATGGCGGCGTGATCGTCGGCGGGCTCCTGGTCGGCCTTGGTTACATCACGGCTGAGCTTTGATAACCCCAGCTGCACCATGTTGGCCTTAAGCCTGTCGCTGTTCGCACGGTAGCCACTTTCGTCGATCTTGCCGCCACTAAGCAGGACCGCCTCGTCTCGCTCCAGCAAGATGGCGAAGGTAGCAGCACGACGAACCAGCAGCGCCTGTGAGGGCGTCAGAGAGCCGCCCAGCTGGTCTGCCAGGTTACGCACTATGTCCCGCCAGCGGCGGCCTGTGCGTGTTCTGAGGTCTACTCGCTTACCATCGAATTCCAGCGACTCAGTGGCCACGGCGGCTTCGA
>JAGQUO010000233.1 GCA_020438445.1 Solirubrobacterales bacterium | reverse complement strand
CCCACGGAGGCCAGCGACGACGCGCTGCTGGCGCTCGCGCGCCATGCCATCGGGGCCCGCTTCGACCCGGTCCACGCCGGCTACGGCGACGCGCAGTCCGGCTGGCGTCCCAAGTTCCCCCCGCACGCCGAGCTGCTGTGGGTCCTGGAGGGCGATGACGCCCCGGCCGACGCCCTCGAACGCGCGCGGCGCACGCTCGAGGCCATGGAGCGCGGCGGCATCCACGATCACGTCGTGGGCGGCTTCCATCGCTACAGCACCGATCGCGCGTGGGTGCTGCCGCACTTCGAGAAGATGCTCTACGACAACGCCCTGCTGGGGCGCGCCTACGCCGCCGCGGCCAAGCGCTTCGACGCCCCGCGCCTGGCCCGCGCCGCGCGGCGCACCTTCGCGTGGATCGAGGCCGCGCTGCATCGTCCGACCGGAGGCTACGCGTCCAGTCTCGACGCCGACACGCACGGCGAGGAGGGCCTCACCATCACGTGGCCTGCCGAGGAGCTGCGCGACCTGCTGCCGCCGGACCTGGCGGCCGTCGTCTTCGATCTCGCCGCCATCACGGTCGAGGGCAACGTGCTCGACGAGGCCACGCGACGTCCGACGGG
>JAGQUO010000232.1 GCA_020438445.1 Solirubrobacterales bacterium | reverse complement strand
CGAGCTTCACGAGGCCTTCGTCGAAGATCACGTGAAGCATCGCGAGCAGCACCCACGCGTCGGTGCCCGGCCGCACGAAGACGTGCTCGTCCGCGCTCTTGGCCGACTCGGTGCGGCGCGGGTCGACGTAGACCACGCGCCCTCCGCGCTCACGAATCGCATGCAAGCGACCGCGCACGTCGCCCGCGGTCATGATGCTGCCGTTGCTCGCCAGCGGGTTCGCGCCGAACGCGAGGAAGAAGTCGGTGCGGTCGAGATCGGGGATCGGGAAGAGCAGCTGGTGACCGAGCGCGAAGTAGCTCGCGAACATGTGCGGGAGCTGGTCGACGCTGGTCGCGCTGAAGCGGTTCTTCGTGCGCAGCGACTTGAGCACCAAGGGCGCGAAGACCGCAGCGCCGAGGTTGTGCGCCGTCGGGTTGCCCAAGTAGGCGGCGAACGCGTCGCGCCCGTGATCGGATTGCAGCTGCGCGATGCGCTCGGCCGCGTACGCGATCGCGTCGTCCCACGCCATCGGCTCCCAGCGGGACCCGACACGTCGCATCGGTTGCCGAAGCCGATCCGGATCTTCGTGCAGGTCTTGAAGCGCGAACGCCTTCGGACACA
>JAGQUO010000231.1 GCA_020438445.1 Solirubrobacterales bacterium | reverse complement strand
CTCGACGTCGACGCCGGCGGTCGGCTCGTCGAGCACCAGCACGCGGGCCCGCGTGGCGAGTGCGCGCGCCACCCCGAGGCGCGCCAGCTGCCCCAGCGACAGCTGCGCCGGCCGTCGCTCGGCGACATCGCTCAGGTCGAAGGTGGCGAGGAGCGCACCCACCTCGTCCGGTGCCGGGGCGACCGCCGTCAGGTGCGCGCGGACCGTGAGGTGCGGCCAGGTACCCCCTTGCGCCGGCGACCATGCGAGCGGTGGGTCGCCGCCGGGGGGCGCGTCGAACCGCAGGGTGCCGGCATCCGGCTGCGCGAAGCCGACCAACAGGTCGAGCAGCGTCGTCTTGCCGGAGCCGGACGGGCCGAGCACCGCGGTGGTCCCTCGCAGGAGACTCAGGGTGTCGACCTGCAGGCGCGGCGCCGCGGCACCGCGGACCCGCACCCGTTCGAGCTGGAACACGGCGGGCACGGCAGGGTTTGTAGCGGCCGCCTCGGGGCCCCGCCACCGCGGCGCGCGGGAGGGGCCGCATTCGCGTCGCCCCGGGCGAGATTGCGCGAACTCGCGCGATGGATCGTGGTGGCGCGGGCTAAGCTCCGCGCATGAACCGCA
>JAGQUO010000230.1 GCA_020438445.1 Solirubrobacterales bacterium | reverse complement strand
GAGAGGTCTAGCAGGTAGAGCATCTCGCGCTGGCTGAAGTCGTCGAGCTTGAGATAGTTGCGGCCCTTGAGATTGAATGACATGGCATTTCCCCCGAAGTGTTTCAGTAGGCCGGATCGCGCAGGATCGGGCAGGTCATGCAGTGACCGCCGCCGCGGCCGCGGCCGAGCTCCTGGCTGCCGATGGTGATGACCTCGATGCCGGCCTTCCTTAGCAGCGTATTGGTGTGGGTGTTGCGGTCGTAGCCGACGATTACCCCGGGCTCGAGCGCGACGACGTTGTTGCCGTCGTCCCACTGCTCGCGCTCGGCATCGAAGGCATTTCCGCCGGTTCCGACCACGAGCAGGTCCTTCAACCCCAGCGCGGTCTTATAGACGTCGAAGAGGTGGTCCTTCTCCTTGCTGATCTCTACGTCTCCCTTGCCGTCCGGGCGGAGCGAGAAGCAGGTGATCTCGTCGACCACCTCGCGAAAGGCGGTCACCTTGTCGTGGTCTAGGCAGGTGAAGACGGTATCGAGATGCATTGCCGCGCGCGACTTCGGCATTGCGCAGGCGATCACCCGCTCGGCCGCACACCTCTCGAAAAGCCGGTCGGCGACCTGGCT
>JAGQUO010000229.1 GCA_020438445.1 Solirubrobacterales bacterium | reverse complement strand
TCCTGCGCGAGCTGGGATGCCACTGGGCGCAGGGGTACCACATCGCCCGGCCGATGGCCGTGGACGACGCCACCCACTGGTTGCGCGCCCGGACCCATCTACGCGCCACCCATCACTGACTCACAGGGATCTCCCAGCCGGCTCGGCCACAATGGTGCACGTGGCAACACCGCAACCGAGAGCACTTGTCGTCGACGACGAGGAGAACATCTCCTTCCTCGTCGAGGCCGCGCTGCAACTGGAGGGGATGGACACCCAGACCGCAGCGGACGGCTTCGCCGCACTGGCCGCAGTTCGTACCTTCAACCCGCACGTCATCGTGCTCGACGTGATGATGCCGGGGCTCGACGGGTTCGAGGTGTTGCGCCGCTTGCGCAGCGACGGTGTCACCACACCGGTGCTGTTCCTCACCGCCAAGGACGGAGTGGACGACCGGGTGCGCGGCCTCACCGATGGCGGCGACGACTACCTGGTGAAGCCCTTCGCCATCGCCGAGCTGATCGCCCGCGTGCGGTTGGCACTGCGCCACGGCGGTGTCATCGCGCATTCCGTGTTGGCGCTCGCCGATCTGGAGCTGGACGAGGACGCCCATCGCGTCACCCGCG
>JAGQUO010000228.1 GCA_020438445.1 Solirubrobacterales bacterium | reverse complement strand
GTCGTCACGGAGTACGGCATCGCCCGCCTCGCCGGGCGGAGCCAGCGCCAGCGCGCGGAGAACCTCATCGCGATCGCTCACCCCGACCACCGCGGCGAGCTGCGGCGTGCGCGGCAGATCCAGTTCTTCCCGAACGTCGAGCTGGGAATCGAGGCCGAAGCCGAGGCCAGCAGCTAAACGCCCGCCCTAGGGGCGGATGCGCTCGCCGGTATCGACCACCTCGAACGCGGAGCCGGGGACGGACTTGAGCTGATTCAGGTCGTCGTCGTTCCAGCGCGGATCGGTGGCGCCGCTGACGTACCAGTTCGACCCGTTGTCGGCGACGATCAGCCCGTAGTCCCGCATCGCCTCCAGGAGCACCCGGGCGTGCCCGGTGTAACCGCTGAGGTCGAAGTCCGACCGGAGTCGCAGGCGGAGGCCCATCGGCGGCGCATCGGGATCAGTCACGCTGCTCGCGTAGTGCGTCGCGGGGTGGATGTACGCGCGCTGCGTGCGCGCGAACGTGACCCGCAGGGCGTGCTCGACGCGACCGGACGCCACCTCGTCGTACCGTGCGAGTCCCGCGAAGATCGGCAGGCCCGCAGCGTCCGCCGAGGTCCAACCGTCC
>JAGQUO010000021.1 GCA_020438445.1 Solirubrobacterales bacterium | reverse complement strand
CGTCGGCGGCCAATGCCGCGAACTCCTCGTCGCCGTGCGCGACCTCGAGCAGCGAGCGCAGGGCCACGGCGGGCTCAGGACCTGTAGCCGAGTCCGGGCCCCTCGGTCTGCCAGCGCACCTGTCCCTCGCCCTCGGCCCGCGAGCGGTCCTCCACCCCGTCCCAGGCGTGGAGCATCTCCTTGATCCGGCTGACCGACTCCGGCGGGTGCTCGGAGATCTGCGTGGCGAGCTGGAGTGCGACCTCCTCAGTCCGCGGGGCCGGCGCGACCTTGTGGACGATCCCCCACCGGAACGCCTCGTCGACCGCGATCTCCTTCGATGTCAGCAGCAGGTACTTGGCGACCGAGAGCCCGCAGAGGGTGACCAGGCGCGCGGGCCCGACGGGCACGCCGAGCCCGGCGCCGGGGAACCGCAGCCGCATGTTCGATCCGCCGACGCGGAGGTCGCAGGCGACCGCGATCTCGGCGCCCCCGCCGACGCAGGCTCCGTGACAGGCGGCGATCGTCGGCCGCGGGAAGCCGGTGAGCCGGTCGTAGAGGTCGGCGAAGAGCTGCATCCGCCGGATCGCGCCCTCGCGGTCGAGATCCTCGCGGACGTCAGCGCCCGCCGAGAACCCCATGTGGTCGGTGGAGGAGACCACCAGCACCCGCAGGTCCTCGTCCTCCCGGGCCGCCGCCAGGTGCGCGAGCAGCTCCTCGAGCATCCGCGTGTTGATCGCATTGCGCGCATCCGGCCGGTCGAGGCGCAGCAGGCCCACGCCGTTGCCGTCGGATTCGTAGGTCGTCAGGGCTTCCATCTCAGTCCTCGTTCCCGTTCTCCTCGTTGAAGATCCCGTCGATCAGCCGCTCGGTCTCGCTCGTCGCCGCTTCGATCAGGCCGGCGACCTCGTCACGGCCCTCGGAGAACCGGCCGAGCACGTAGCCCGAGACGATCTCCGGGTCGGTCGAATCGGGGCGGCCGACACCGATCCTGACACGACGGAACTCTCGGCTGCCGAGGCCTCGCTCGAGGCTCTTGAGACCGTTGTGGCCCGCAACGCCGCCGCCGAGCTTGCTCCGAACCTCGCCGAACGGCAGGTCGATCTCGTCGTGAAGCGCGATCACGCGATCGAGCGGCACCCCGAGCGATCCGCGGGCGGGGCCGGCGGCGTTGCCGGATTCGTTCATGTAGGTCTGTGGCAGCAGCACCGCCACCCGCGGCCCGCCGGGCCGGATCCGGCCGGTCGCGACCAGCCCGCCGAAGCGCTTCTTCGCACGCGGCAGCTCCCAGCGCGCGCTGAGCGCGTCTGCGACCTCGAACCCGGCATTGTGCCGCGTGCCGGCGTAGCGGCTGCCGGGATTGCCGAGCCCGACGACCAGGAAGTCGGCGGATCCGGAGCCGTGTTCATCGGCGCCGCCGGAGCCGCGACGGCGGCCGAACCGGGGCACGGGAAGCTACTCCTCGGAGTCCGAGTCGCCCTCTTCGCCGCCGGATTCCTCGGCGGCGGCTTCGGCGCCCTCGCCCTCGCCCTCGCCGACGAGCTCGGTCTCCTCCTCGACCTCGGGCTCCTCCTCCTCGACCACGCGGGGCGGGTTGAGCGTCGCGATCGTGATCTCCTCCGGGGCGTCGGCGACGAACCTGACGCCATCGGGAGGGGTGATCGAGTCGAGCTGGATCGTGTCGCCGATCACCATCGCCGAGACGTCGACGTGCAGGCCCTCGTCGGGGATGTCGGTCGGAAGCGCCTCGATCGTGATCTCGCGGGTCACGTGCTCGAGGATGCCGCCCTCCTTGACGCCGGGCGCGTCCTCGACCCCGTCGAGCTCGATCGCCACGTCGGCCTGGATCTCCTGCTTGAGGTCGACCTGCTGGCAGTCGAGGTGGAGGAGATCGCCGCGGACCGGATGGCGCTGCTCCTCCTTGACGACGACCGGGACCTTGCCCGCGCCCTCGATGTCGAGGTCGAACAGGGCGTGCCCCTCGTTGATGAAGAGCGAGAGGTCGTGGGCGTCAGCCTGGAAGGGGCGCGCGTCTTCGCCGCCCGTGTAGACGACGCCGGGGACGAGCCCCCTGCGGCGCAGGCGGCGCGAGGTGCGCGAGCCGAACTCGGTGCGCTCGGAGACCTTGAAGCTGGGGCGGGTCGTGGCCATCGGGCAGGGCAGGATAGAGAGTTCGGGCGCTCGGGCGCCGCACGGTGGCCGCCGCGCTCACTGCAGGAGCCGTGGGTCGTTGGAGACGATTCCGTCGACCCCCATCGCGCGCAGCCTGGCCACGGCGCCCGCGTCGTCGACCGTCCAGGCGATCAGCTCGATCCCCAGCTCCCGGGTCACCTCCGCGAGGCGCGGCGTCGCGATCCGGTGAAAGACCCAGATCGCGGCCGCGCCGATCTCGGGTCCGCGCCGCCTCGCCTCTCGCGGGAAGCGTCGCCGCATGAGCTCGAGGGCGGCCCCGACGGCGGGGCGGGCGAACCGATTGCGATCCCAGGGCCTGGTCACGAGCGGATAGGTCCACCCGAGCCGGAGCCGCGGTTCGAGCGCGGCGATCCGGGCGAGGCTCTGGACGTACATGGTCGAAACCATGGCGCGCTCGACCAGCTCGCGCTCCTGCAGGGCTCGGACGAGCTCGTCCTCGCGCCCGGCGAGCTTGAGGTCGCAGTCGATCTCGACTGCGTCCAGAGGCGGGCGGGTGAACGCGTCCAGTGCCTCCGCCAGCGTCAGCGGCGGCCGCGAGGCCGCGTCCTGCCAGTCGTGCGCGATCACCAGCGGAGAGCGGCGCTCGGGCGGCAGGCCCGGGGCACCGTCGCGAAGGCGGAGGACGTCGAACTCGATCATGTCGACACCGACCTCGACCGCGTGCTCGAAGCTGGCGATCGTGTTGCCCTCGACGAGGTCGGCCGCGCCCTTGTGCCCGACGCGGCGGAAGCCGCTCACTGGCGCCGGCGCGGGCGGGCGCGACGCTCGCCCGCCGAGGGGCCGTCCTCGAGCGCGAGCTGCTCCTGGGCCGCACCCTCGGCCCGCGGCGCCGGACCGAGGCGCTCGAGGCGCTCGGTGACGAGGAGCCGCAGGATCGCACCGGCGGCGGCCAGGAGTCCGGCGGCGGCCAGTCCGCCGCCGAGCGCGGCCAGGGCCGCAACGCCGCGTCCCTGCTTCTCGAGGTCCTCGAGCAGGGGCGCGGAGTTCTCCGACCCGGCGATGACGATCGCGCCGACGACGGAGAGCAGGAGCACGATCCCGGCGATCCACATGAGGCTTCGCGCGAGCAGCTCGTACCACTCGAGTGTTGCCCGGTTCATGTCGCGAAGACTATCCCCGCGCGCTCTCGGGGTCCGGCGTCCGCGCGAGGTCGAGGACCGCGACGAGGAACCCGGCGACGGCGACGACGGCGATCACGCGGAACGTCGTCTGGACCCCCAGGGCGAACGAGTCGCTGACCAGGGTCTGGATCTCGCCCGCCGCCCGGGCCGGCAGCTCGGCGAGGGCCTTGGCGGCGGCATCGGTCCCGGCGAGGCTGCCGTGGAGGACCGCCTGCTCGTGCCCGGTCAGCGTCAAACCGGTCTCGCTGCTCACGAGATCGCCGAGCTTGTCCTCGGACGAACTGGTGAAGATCGCGGTGGAGACGCCGAGCCCGACCGCGCCGCCGGCGATCTGGAACATGTAGACGATGCCGCCGGCGAGGCTGCTGCGGGCGACGTCGAGGGCGGTCACCGCCGCCGTCGTCACCGAGGGATAGAAGAGGCCGCAGCCGATGCCGAGGGCGAGCAGCCCGACGGCGACGTCCGCGAAGCCCGCATCGGGGCCGATCAGGATCGCCAGCAGGACCGAGCCGACGGCGATCAGCGCCGTGCCGGCGCCGACGACGATCCGCATGCCGAGCCGGTTGTAAAGCGGTCCGGCGATGAACGAGGTGATTGCGAAGGCCGCGAGCATCGGCAGCATGCCGAGCCCGGCCTCGACCGTCGTGTAGTCGAGGATCTTCTCGAAGAACTGGGGCACGTAGAGGACGGCGGAGAAGAAGACGGCGGAGAGCGTCAGCACCGTCAGGCAGGCCGCCCTGAACCGCCGGTTGGCGATCACGTCCGGTGGGATCAGCGCCCGCTCGCCGGCACGGCGTTCGATGAACGCGAACGAGACCATCAGGACCAGCGAGACGGCGAGCATCGCCAGCACGCGGGCATCGGTCCAGCCCCAATCGACCGCCTGGTCGAGGGCGACCAGCAGCAGGACCAGGGCCGCCGAGATCGCCGCCATGCCCGCGTAGTCGATGCGCTCGTTCGACAGATCCTGCTCCTGATGGACCTTGCGCCAGGTGACGAACATCGCGAACGCCGCGATCGGGACGTTGAGGATGAAGATCCAGCGCCAGCTCAGCGCCTCGGTCAGGGCGCCGCCGATCAGCGGGCCGATGGCGTTGCCGACGCCGGCGACGCCGAGGATCAGGCCGCCCGCCAGGCCCGCCTTCGACTCCGGCAGGGCCGCGAACGTCATGCCCAGGATCGCCGGCCACATCAGCGCGCCGCCGATCCCCATGCCGACGCGGGCGGCGATCAGGACGCCGAGGTCGGGCGCGGCCGCGCCGATCGCCGAGAAGACCGCGAACAGGATCGAGCCGACGAAGAAGACCCGCCGCCGCCCGAACATGTCGGCGATCCGCCCGCCCGAGACGATCGCCATGCCGAAGACGAGCGCATAGGCGTTGATCACCCACTGGACGCTCCCGACGTCGACGTCGAAGTCGCCCTCGATCGCGGGCAGCGCGACGTTCAGCGCGGTGAAGTCGTTGGCGATGACGAAGACGCCGAGGCCCATCGCCACCAGGGCCATGATCGTCCCCGGAGCGAGCTTGTCGTCGTCCCCAGCGTCGTCTGTGGCGGTGCCTCCCTGCACGGCCCGAAAACTAACGGCGGGAGCGGCGACCGGCGGAGCCATTGGGTGCGTTCGGCCGACCAGGGGTTGTTCGGATGCACCCAATGGCCCCGAAGCCATCACCCCGGCAGGTTTCCGGGCGCCGCCCCTAGAACAGCTGGTTCTCGCCGGCGAAGATCTCGGAGACCGAATCGTCGGTGAAGATCCGCCGGATCGAATCGGCGAGCGTCTGCGCGGTCGAGAGGACCGTGATGTTGTCGGGGGCGCCGGGGCGGAGCGGGATGGTGTCGGTGACGACGATCCGCTCGATCTTCGAGTTCTCGTAGGTCAACCGCTCGTAGGCGGGACCCGAGAAGACGCCGTGGGTGGCACAGGCGATCACCCGCGCGGCCCCTTCCTTGAGCACGGTGTCGGCGGCGGCGCAGAGGGTGCCGGCGGTGTCGATCATGTCGTCGACGAGGACGGCGGTCTTTCCCTTGACGTCGCCGACGACGTAGCCGATCTCGGCGACCTGCTGAGCGGGGCGCTCCTTCTCCATGACGGCCCAGTGGGTGCCGACCTTGCGGGCGAAGTTGCGGGCGACCTTGACCCGGCCGGCGTCGGGGCTGACGATGACGAGCTCCTCGTCGAAGTGCTGGTCGACGAACCACTGGGTGAGCATCGGCATCGCGGTCATGTGGTCGACGGGCACCTCGAAGAAGCCCTGGACCTGGCCGGCATGGAGGTCCATCGTCAGGACGCGGTCGGTGCCGATCGCCTCGAGCGCCTTGGCGACGACCCGGGCGGAGATCGGCTCCCGCGGCAGCGACTTCTTGTCCTGACGGGCGTAGCCGTACCAGGGCATGACGGCGATGATCCGGTGCGCCGATGCTCCCTGCGCGGCGTCGATCATGCAGAGCAGCTCCATCAGCGCGTCGTTCGGCGTCATTCCCGCCGACTCGTTCGGGGCGGTCGACTGGACGATGAAGACGTCGGCGCCGCGGATCGACTCCTGGTAGCGGCAGTAGACCTCGCCGTTGGCGAACGTGCGCAGGTCGGCCTGACCGAGATCGACGTCGAGCTTGCCGGCGATCTTGGCGGCGAGCTCGCCGGAGGCGCGCCCTCCGAACACCATCAGCCGCTTGCGGTAGTCCTGGCCGATCGAGCTCAGCGGGCTCGGCACGGCTTCTTCCATGTCCGACGGAGGGTGTTCCAGGGTCATCATGTTGGTGGAGCCGCTCACTTGTCTTCGTGTTCTCTGGCCTTGCGCTCGGCGTAGCCCTCGATGTTGGTCTGGCGCGCCCGCGCGATCCCGAGCGCGCCCGGAGGGACGTCCTCGTCGATCACCGATCCGGCGCCAGTGTAGGCGGAATCACCGATCTCGACGGGCGCAACGAGAGTCGTGTCAACGCTGGTTCTCGCACCGTGCCCGATCTTTGTCCGGTTCTTGACGAAGCCGTCGTAGTTGGCGGTGATCGTGGCGGCCCCGAGGTTGGTGCCGTCGCCGACGTCGGCGTCACCGATGTAGGAGAGATGCGGGACCTTGGTGCCCGCACCGATCCGCGAGTTCTTGATCTCGACGAACGTCCCGGCCTTCGCCCCCTCGGCGAGATCCGCCTTCGGACGCAGGTAGGCGAACGGGCCGACGCTGCAGCGGTCGCCGACCACGCACTCGACCAGGTAGGAGTGGGGAACGCTGACCTCGGCCCCGATCCGCGAGTCGGTGATCGTCGTGTGCGGCCCGACGACCGATCCGGTGCCGATCGACGTCGAGCCGATCAGCGAGCATCCGGGCTCGATCCTCGTCTCGGGAGCGATCTCGACGTCGACGTCGATCCAGGTCGAAGCCGGGTCGACGATCGTCACCCCGCCGAGCATGTGCGCCTCGAGGATCTGCCTGCGGGCCTCGCCCTCGACGAGCGCGAGATCGGCGCGGGAGTTGACACCGAGGATCACGTTCGGGTCCGCGGAGACGTGGGCGCCGACGTGCCCGCCCGCGGCCTTCAGCAACGGCAGGACGTCGGGCAGGTAGTACTCCCCCTGGGCGTTGTCGTTGGAGAGGTCGTCAAGCACCGCGGCCACCGCCGCGCCGTCGAAGGCGTAGATCCCGGAGTTGATCTCGCGGATCTCGAGCTCCTCGGCCGTGGCGTCGCCGGCCCCGCCCTTCGCCTCGACGATCCGCTCGACCTCGGCGCCGTCGGCCGAGCGCACCACCCGCCCGTAGGTGCCGGGGTCTTCGAGGACGGCGGTGACCACGGTCGCCGCCGCGCCGCCGGCTTCATGGGTCGCGAGCAGGTCGGCGATCAGTCCCGCCGAGACGAGCGGGACGTCGCCGCTGAGGACGACGACCGTCTCCGACTCGGCGACGACTCCGGCGGCGGCACGCAGCGCGCCGCCCGTCCCGTTCGCCTCCGGCTGCGGGATCGCCTCGATCCCGTCGGGCAACGCGCCCGAGATGTCGCGGTCGGGCGAGACGATCACGCCGATCCGCCCCGCCCCGGCCTCACGCGCGGCCGCGATCGGCCACCCGACGAGCGCGCGGCCGCAGACCGGATGAAGCACCTTCGGCACCGCGGACTTCATCCGGGTGCCCTGACCGGCGGCCATGATCAGGACCGTTGGAGCGCTCACTCGCCGCATCGTATTGGCAGCGGCCCGAAGTGATGCTGCGCCCGGCGCCTTCTCCTCGCGAACTTGCAGAAACCCAACACCACGCAGCGTTTCTGCAGGTTCGATGAGCGGAGCCGGATCTGCTCGTAGACTCGTCCTGCATTCCGGGGTGGTGTAGTCGGTAGCACACCTGGTTTTGGTCCAGGCAGCGGGGGTTCAAGTCCTCCCCCCGGAATCCCCACGACGGCTATTCCCGCTTGCGGCTGGGCTTCTCGCCCTTGCCCCGTGACTCCTTCGCGGGCCCACCCGGGGGCTGGATGCCGAGGACCCGCATCGCCTTCAGCCCGAGGCCCAGCTTCTCGCGGCCCTCGGTCGAGCTGAGGTCGTGCCCGCAGAGCTCGCGGACGCGCTCGAGGCGATACCGAATCGTGTGGCGATGGGTGAAGAGCGTCTCGGCCGTCGGAGTGACGTTGCCGTCGTTGTCGAGGTAGGCCTCGACGGTGGCCACCAGCTCGGTCTCGTACTGATCGTCATAGGCGGAGAGGGGGGCGATCGTCTCGTCGAAGAACCGCTCGAGCTCGGCCGGGTCCTCGCTCATCGCCGGCAGCAGCAGCCGATAGGAGCCCGTCTCCTCGAAGGCCAGGGGCGAGCGTTCCTCCGACTCGGCGACGTTGGCGGCCATCAGCGCTTCCTTTCCCGCCCGGTAGGCCTGGGAGGCGTCGGCGGCGTGGCGGCTGTAGCCGACCGTGACCGAGAAGCCGGAGAGTGAGCGCCGAAGCTCGTCCTCGACGGCGGTCGCCGCCCGCTCCAGCACGGCTGCGTCGGCGGCCGGCAGCAACACGGCCACCTCCCCGCCCTCCTCGCCGGTCGTGGCCGCCAGGGCGCCGCTGCTCCCCGAGCGAACGGCGCGAAGCACGAGCGTGAGGACCCGGGCGCGCCACTCGCCGGTCTGCGTCGACCGGGGAGTCGCGCGGGCGATGATCACCCCGGCCCCCGAGCCGAGGTCGCTCCCCAGCTCCGCCGCCCGGTCACCGATCTCGGCGGCATCGGAGAGCCGGCGCTCGAGAACGGCGCGAACGAAGTCGCTCGCCGCCTCGTCGCTCGCCCACTCCGGGGAGCGGGCCCGCTCGACCTCGAGGCTGAGCAACGTCGTCACCATCCGCAGCGCCGGCGGTGCGCCGTCGGCACCTCCGCGGCGCCGGTAGCGGAGCTCGCCGACCGCAACATCGGCGACGCGGAGCTCCGCGGTGCTCACGTCGGGAGCCGTCGCCAGCAGCTTCTCCTCCTCGGCTCCGGAGACGGCGGCGACGGCGAGCACCGCGCTCGAGCGATCGATCAGGGCGAGGCTGGAATCGAGCGCGGCCGCTGCAGCGCGCGCGACCGCCGGCAGCCCGGCACCGGATTCGATCGCCTCCGACAGGGCCTCCAGCCCGCCGCCGCGGGCCGCAGTCGCATCGGCGCCCTCTGCGGGTGCCTCAGCGGGCGAGTCTTTCGTCTTCGGTGCCACGGGAAGCCCCAGATAGTAGGGCGGCCCAGCGGGCCCCCGGGACCCCCTCGAGCCTGCGGAACGGCGCCGCTCAGCCGAACAGCGTCGTGATGTCGTCCCAGTAGTAGACGATCGCGACGCCGATGGCCAGACCGAGGCCGACGAGCGCCACGAGCACGATCAGCGACAGCGCCGCCGCGGTCGCCTTCTCCCAGCCGCGCGTGAACGAGCCGATGGCCGGAACGAGGATCAGGGTGGTGAACGCGATCAGGGTGATCAGCCCGGCACCGGCGAAGATCATCACCTCAGCTGACATCGCCCCCATTGTGCCGGAAGTGGATGACGAGGAACGCGAATGCGGACAGCAGCGCGAACACGGCGACCCCGTAGGCCCAGCCCCCGCTCACGTCGCTCATCCAATGGACGCCGAGGTACACGCGGCTGAGTCCGATCGCGATCGTCAGCAGCAGGCCGCCGACGACGAGCGCCGTCCCCCGGCTCATCCCGGGCCGGACCCGGATCGCGATCGTCAGCGCGATCCACGTGTAGACGACGGAGTGGGACGCGTGGCCGCTCGGATACGCGTAGCCGCCCGCCTCGACCAGCCCGCCGGCCGGGCGCGGGCGTGCCACCGCCTCCTTGATCAGGTCGGTGCCCCAGAGGATCGCGACCGTGCCCGCGACGAGCACGACCAGCTCGGGCCAGGCCCGGCGGACGGCGAGCCAGATCGCGGTCGCCAGTGCCACGGTCGTGACGGCGATCCCGGTGCCGAGCGCAGTCAGCACCTTCGCGATCGACGTCAGCCAATCCGCCCTGATGTGCCCGACGAAATCGGCGGCGGTCGTATCGCCTGTCGTCGGCCCGGGGGCATCGCCGACGACCAGCGCGTACCCGACTGCCACGAAGCTGCCGACCGCCAGCGCGGCCAGCGCGGTGGTGAACTCGAGGCCGAGGTTGCCGGGCGTCAGCCGATCCGCGAGGAAGCGCGCCTGGGGGCTGAGCCGGCGCCCGAGTGCGAGGACGGTCCGCAGCACCGGCCGCCTCTCCATCTCGGCGGCCAATCGCTCGCGGTTCTCGGGAACCTTCAGCCACCGGTAGGCGATGATCCCGGCGACGATCACCCCGACGATCACGGCGAACGCGAAGAGGGCGTGCTCGGAGTTGCTCAGGACCGCGTCGATGTTCTTCGACGCGAAGTAGCCGAGCAGCGTGAACAGCGTCGCCCACATGCCCGTGCCGAGGATGCTGTAAGGGGCCAGCTGCCGGTACTGCATCCCCGAGCTGCCGGCGACGAACGGCGCGAGCGCCCGGATCAGGCCGATGAAGCGGCCGACCAGGATCGTCTTGCCGCCGTGCTTGGAGAAGTACTCCTCGACCTGCTTGAACCGTTCGGGAGTGATCCGGAGGCGGGGGCCGTGACGGATGACCCAATCGCGACCGAGCTTCTCGCCGAGCAGGAAGCTGCAGGTGTCGCCGAGGAAGGCCGCCAGCCAGACGACGCCGATCGTCAGCACGACCGAGGTGCCGCCCTGGCCGGCGACGGCGCCGGCGATGACCACCACCGTCTCACCGGGGGCGACCAGCCCGACGAAGGCGCCGGTCTCGAGGAAGGCGAACGCGCCCGCGATCAGGTAGGTCCAGGCGCCCAGCGAGCCGGAGACGTCCTCGAGCACCTTCTGGGCGTCGACGTCGGGGAGCACACGCTTGACCACCTGGTAGACGACGACGATCGCGACCAGGACGGCGATGATCTTGAGCCAGTCGCGGCGGCGTTGCGGAAGCTGCATCAGATGCCCTCGACGGCGCTCGCGACGAGGGCCTCGTGCCCCTCTGCCCGGAGCTCGGTCGCCGCCGCCACCGCCCCGTCGCGGCTCTCGAACAGGCCGACGGCGGTGGGACCCGACCCGGTGACGATCGTCACCGGCGCGCCGACCTCGGTCAGGAGCTCGAGCGCGACGCCGATCGACGGGCGCAGCGACAGTGCCGCCGGCGCCAGATCGTTGACGAGCAGCGGCGCGTACTCAAGCGGGTGCACCCCCGCCCGCGCAGCGGAGAGCAGCCTCGTCCTGATCTCGGCGAGCCGCTCCGGGCTCCGGGTCGCGCCGAGGCGGTCAGCCTCCGCGTAGACGGCCGCCGTCGACAGTCCCTCGGGGTCGGCAATGAGGACGGCCGAGAACTCGGCCGGCGCCGGCAGCATCTCGATCTCCTCCCCGGCTCCCGCGACGAGGCTGAAGGTGGGCCGGAGCTGGGAGGCGACGTCGGCGCCGAGCTCCCATGCGATCGCCGCGAGCCGCTCCTCGCCCAGCTCCCCGGCCGCGAGCCTGAGGACGGCGGCGGCGTCGGCGCTGCCGCCGCCGAGCCCGGCCGCCACCGGGATCAGCTTCTCGACCTCGATCCGGACCGGGTCGTGGCCCCAGCCCGCGCTCCGCAACAGGCCGAGCGCACGCTCGGTCAGGTCCGGTCCGTCGATCCCCGCGATCACGACCTCGTCGCGATCCGACGGGGAGAGGACGAGCCGGTCGGCGAGCGAGAGCGGGGCGAACAGCGAGCAGATCTCGTGCAGGCCGTCGCTGCGCGCCGGGCCGACGTACAGGCAGAGGTTCAGCTTCGCCGGCGCGAAGAGCTCGAAAGCGCCGCTCACGCGAGCAGCTCCGCGAGCTCGAGGTGCTGGGCGGGCGTCAGCATCTCCGCCCTGATCCCGGGGGGAAGCCCCATCGCCGTCAGCGCCTCGCGGCCGGCGTGCCGGATCTCCCGCGACCGCGGGCGGGGCCGCGGCCGGCCCTCGCGCTCGGCCTCCTGCTCGCGTCGCCGCGTCGCGAGCTCGAGCGACCGCGGGAGCGCCTTGCGCCGGTGTGCGAAGGCGTCGCGGATCAGCTGCGCGACCGCGGGCGGCGCGGCGGCGGCGCGGCGGGTCAGCGCCAGCACGGCCGACTCGACCCGGGGGCGGGGATTGAACACCGCCGGATCCACAGTCCGCAGCATCCGGACGTCGCAGCTGAGCTGGACGATCACGCTCGGCGAGCCGTACGAGCGCGACCCCGGACGGGCCCGCAGGCGCTCGGCGATCTCGCGCTGGACCATCACGGTCCAGCGCGAAAGCGACGGGAGCTCGGCGATCGTGCGGAGGATCAGGGGGGTGGCCACCGAGTACGGGAGGTTGGCGACCATCGCGGTCGGAGCGGGGTCGAGCCCGGCGAGATCGGTCTTCATCGCGTCGCCCCAGACGACCGCGACGCCCGGATGGGCGGCGACGACCCGGCCCAGCGGCTCGCGAAGGCCTTCGTCGATCTCGATCACGTGGACGCGAGCAGCACGCTCGGCGAGGCGCTCGGTCAGGACGCCCTCGCCGCCGCCGACCTCGAGGACGACATCGCCGGGGTCGAGGGCGGCGTCGGCGACGATCGCCTCGAGCAGGTTCGGGTCGGCGAGGAAGTTCTGGCCTAGCCGGACCATCCGAACAGCCTCGCCGCGTTCTCGGAGACGATGGCATCGAGCTGCTCGTACCCGATCCCGCGCGCCTCGGCCACGACCTCGGCGGTGTGGGTGACGTTGGCGGGCCGGTTCGGCTTGCCCCTGACCGGCTGCGGAGCGAGGTAGGGGCTGTCCGTCTCGACCAGGAGCAGGCGGTCGGGAACGAGGGTGGCGGCGACCCGCAGGCTCTCGGACTTCGGATAGGTCACGTTCCCCGCGAACGAGACGTGCCAGCCCCGATCGGCGGCCTCCTCCGCCCGCTCAGGCGTGGCCGAGAAGCAGTGCAGGACCACCTCGACTCCCGCGGCCTCGGCGGCGAGCATCTCGAAGCAGTCCGCGACCGCGCGCCCGGAGCCGGGCCCACTCGAATCGCGGACGTGGATCACCAGCGGCAGGCGGGTCCTCCTCGCGATCCCTATCTGAGCCTCGAAGGCACTCACCTGCGCCGCTTCGGAGGCGTTGTCGCGGTAGTAGTCGAGGCCGGTCTCGCCGATCGCCCGCACCGCGTCGTCCGCCGCGAGCGCCTCGATCGCCGCTGCCGCTTCGTCGTCGAAGCCCTCGGCCGAGTTCGGATGGCGACCGACGGCGGCGAAGACGCCCTCGAGCTCGTGCGCGGCGCGCACCGCGGCGAGATTCGACTCCTCGTCGATGCCCACCGTGAGAATCCGGTCGACGCCGACGCGACGAGCCTCGGCCACGAGCTCCGCTTCCGGCGCTCGCGCCAGGCCGAGGTGAGCGTGGCTGTCGATCACGCGGGCTCCAACTTCGGGAACAGCGGGGGTATCCGCTCGATCGCCTGCCCGCCGCCGCGGGAGCCGAAGGCGGCGAGCTCGCGCGAGCTCTCGCCCAATGCCGTCAGCAGCCGGTCGGAGGAGCTCGGGACGTAGGGATGAAGCAGCAGGGTGACGACCCGCAGGCCCTCGGCGAGGTTGTAGAGGACGCGATCGAGATCGGCAGCCGCCGCGTCGTCCTTGGCGAGCTCCCACGGCTTCTGCTCCTCGACGTAGCGGTTGAGCCGCCGCACGGCTCCCCAGCAGACGTCGAGCGCCCGCGTGATCTCGGTCCTGTCGAGGAGCCCGGTGACAAGGACCTCGAGGCCGCCGAGGCCGTCCTCGCCGTCGGCGAGACCGGGGTCGAGCCCGGCACCCGCGGGCACGACGCCGTCGCGGTAGCGGTCGATCATCGCCAGCACCCGGCTCGCGAGGTTGCCGAAGTCGTTGGCGAGCTCGGTCTCGTAACGGGACTCGAAGCCGGCAGTCGAGATCGATCCGTCCTGCCCGAAGCTGACCTCCCGGAAGCAGTAGAAGCGGAGCGCGTCGGATCCGTACTTCTCGATCACCTCGAAGGGGTCGAGGACGTTGCCGAGCGACTTCGACATCTTCTTCTCGCCCATCAACAGGAAGCCGTGCACGTACATCCGCTTCGGCAGCTCGATCTCGGCGGCCATCAGCAGGGCGGGCCAGTAGACGGCGTGGAACTTGAGGATGTCCTTGGCCATCACGTGGAGGTCGGCCGGCCAGAAGCGCTCGGTCAGGTCCTGGCCGGGGACGGCGAAGGAGAGCGCCGTGTAGTAGTTGAGGAGGGCGTCGAACCAGACGTACATGACCTGCTCGGGATCCCACGGCAGCGGCACCCCCCAGTTCAGCTTCGGTCGCGACAACGACACGTCCTGGAGCCCGCCGCGGATGAAGGCGAGCGCCTCGTTGCGCCGGAAGTCGGGGGCGACGAAGCCGGGGTGCTGCTCGTAGAAGCGAAGCAGCTCGCCCTCGAACGTCGACAGCCGGAAGAACCAGTTCTCCTCGGTGACGACCTCGAGGACGATCTCGTGAATCGGGCAGGTGTTGCCCGGTCCGAGCTCGGTCGGCGTCTTGAAGTCGGCGCAGCGCGGGCAGTAGAAGCCCTCGTAGGTCCCCTGGTAGACGTGGCCGTTGTCGTGGACTCGCTGCATGACCTCCTGGACGCGGGCGGTGTGACGCTCGTCCGAGGTGCGGATGAAGAAGTCGTTGGAGACGTCGATCTTCGGCATCAGGTCGAGGAATCGCCGGGCATTGCGATCGGCCAGCTCGCGAGGCGTCACCCCTTCTCGCTCCGCAGCCTGCGCCACCGGTTCGCCGTGCTCGTCGGTGCCGGTGAGGAAGAACACGTCCTCGCCGCGCTGACGCATGTGGCGAGCGAGGATGTCGGCGCCGATCGTCGTGTACGCGTGACCGAGGTGCGGCTCGGCATTGACGTAGTAGATCGGCGTGGTGACGTAGAACGACATCGCGGCAAGGTTATTCGGGGTCCGCGCCGGCCCGCTCAGCCGAGCGCCGCGACGAGCGCGAACCCCGCCGCGAGCAGGAGGTCGCGGACGACCGCCCAGGGACCGACGACGGAGCCGCCGCCGAAGCAGGCGCACGGTGCGCCCGCCCTCCCGCGCATCAGCGCCGAGCCGAGCGTCGCGGCGAAGAGGAGCAGCAGCGCCGCCGCCAGCCACGCGGCCCGATCGCTGCCCGCCGCCACCCCGGCGGCCAGCGCCGCTTCCGCCACCACCGCGACCGTCCAGGCGATGCGGCGCGAGGCGTCCGTGGCGAAGCCGAACGTCGCCATCGCCGCGACCGAGCGCCTCGAGTCGGCGAGCTTCGAAGCCGCCGACCAGGCGAGGACCGCCGCGAGCGCGACCCGGGCGACCGCCTCCATCAGCGCGACGCCCCGAGCACCGCGAGGATCTCCTCGCCGTAGCGCTCGAGCTTGGTCGGCCCGATGCCGTCGCAGGCGAGGAGCTCGCGCTCTCCGGCCGGCATCGCCGCGGCGATCCCCTCCAGTTGGCGGTTGGAGAGGACGACGAAGGCCGGCACGCCGTCGGCGTCAGAGCGGCCCTTGCGCCATTCGCGCAGGGCCTCGGCGGCGGCACGGGCCTCCGGGCCGGCGTCCGCGAGCGGTGAATCGGGAGCGGATCCGAGCGTGCGCCGCGACCGCGATGTCGTCGCCGCCAGCAGATCGGGCGTCACCGCCGGCTTCGTCGCCGCCGTTCGGGCCTCGCCACGGATTTCGGCGAGAAACGGTGAGGCTCGCTCCTCGTCGGCGAGGACGACGCAGCGGTTGCGAGCGCGGGTGATCGCGACGTGGATCACCCGGCGCTCGCCCTCCCAGCTCTCGCTGAGGCGATGGGGCATCAGCCCCTCGTCGGCCCCGTAGACGGCGACCCGGTCCCATTCGCGGCCCTTGACGCGATGGACCGTGGCGAGCCGCACGCCGTCGCCCCCGGCAGAGGCCTCGAGCGCCGCCCGCAGCCACGGCTCGAACCCCCCGGGGTCGTCGTGGAGGTCGGCGACCTGGATCAGCCCCTCGAGATCGTCGAGGTGACTCGCGGTCGCCTCGCTTCCCTTCGAGCCGTCGAGCATCTCCATCGCGCCGCCGAGGCCGATCCGGTCGCGGACGGCCTCGAGCAGCTCCCTCGTGCGGGCGCCCGACGCTGCGAGGGAGGCGAGCGTCTCGATGTCGGCCGCCATCTCCTCGACCTTCCCGGCGACCCTGGCGTCGTCGATGCGGTCGCCGACCCGCCTCAGGTCCTCGAGCGAGCGGCAGTTGACCAGCCACTTGCTGATCCACATCGGAAAGCCCCGGCTCGGGCGGCGGCGGATCGCCTCGAGGTCGGCACCGACGAGGTTGCCGGGATCGACCGCCACCCGGAGCCACGCGAGGGCGGCGGCCGATCCGGTGCGCTCGAGCATCTCGCCCCGCACGGCCGAGGCGACGGGGACGCCGGCCGAGAACAGCGCCACCTGAGGGGCGAGGAGCAGCGAGTTGACCCTGGCGAGCACGGCGACGTCCGCCGGACCGACCTCGGGCTCGGACAGCCAGCCGCGAACGAGGTCCACGAGCGTGGCTGCAGCCTCGGCCGCCGGCCGCAGGCGAAGCTCGAGAGCGCCGGGATCGGGGTCGGCCCCCGGGGCCGGGTGGATCGTCTTCGGGACCCGCAGCCGGTTGTAGCCCAGCAGCTTCGAGGCACCCTCGACGATCGCCTCCGCGCACCGGTAGTTCACCTCCAGCGCGGTCTCCTCGGCGCCCGGGAAATAGTCGCGGTAGTCGACGAGGAACCGCGGGTCGGCGCCGGCGTGGTCGTAGATCGTCTGGTCGTCGTCGCCGACGCCGAAGACGTCGAAACCGGGCATCGCCAACAGCCGGATGGTCAGGACGTGCGCCGGCGTCAGGTCCTGGAACTCGTCGACAAGGAGGTGGCGGTGCTCGCGCTGCACCCGGCGCCGGAAATCGCCGTCGCGGAGCAGCGCCTCCAGCGCCCCGTAGACCTGCTCGTCGAAGTCCACGGCGCCGGCGGCACGGAGCTCTTGCCGGTAGCGGTCGAAGCCGTCGGCGAACCCCGGTACGTCGTCGCGCATCCCCTCGACCTCGCCCGGCGGCACCAGCCCGAGCCGGCAGACGGTCAACGCATCGAGATAGGGACCGACCGGGTCCGTGTTGGCGCGGCGCTGCTTCGGGATCGGGAAGACACGGGCGACGAGCTCGCGCGCCTCGGGCTCGGTGAGGACCCTCGAACGGCTGCCGCGATGACGGTTCAGCAGCGAGTACCCGAGCGAGTTGAGGGTCCTGGTGCGGGGCTCGAGCGCGCGAAGCCGGGACTCGAGCTCGTCCTGGGCGAGCTTGTTGTAGGCGACCGCGATCACGGACTCCCGGCGGTAGCCGCGGTCGCCGAGCAGGTGGCGCATCCGCTCGGTCAGCACTCGCGTCTTCCCCGAGCCGGCGGGCGCGATCACGCGGACCGGTCCGCCGTGATGCTCGACGGCGGCCCGCTGGTCCGGGGCCAGCTCCGCGCCGGCACGCGCCGCCCGGGGCGGGATCGGCTCGAGCAGTCCCGAGTCGACCGCGGTCGACTCGATCAACAGAGCGTCGGTCTCCGGTGCATTCCACCGCGGGCCGCCGTCGACCCACGCATCGCGGCCGTCGTGGAGCGCGATGTCGGCCGAGCCCCCGACGACCGCACCGAGCCGCGCCGCCTTCTCGCCCCACCACCAGATCGGCTCGCCGCCCCTGGCGTCGTAGTTGTTCGCCCAGACGAGGTGGTGCAGCCGGTCGAACGGGAGGTCGAGGCCGGGGGAAAGGGAGTGGGGCGGCTCGTCGATCGACCGGGGCTCCCGGAAGGCCGCAGGATCGACGCCGAGCTCGACCACGACGGGCTCTCGGGAGCTCCAGAATCCGTGGAGGCGGGCGACGACGGCCTCCGGGGCGGCCAGCTCCGGATCCCCGATGCGAACCCGATCGGCACCCGACCAGCACCCCGGCGCCTCCGCTCCCGGGGCGACGATCACCCCGCGACCGAGTGCCGGCGGCGCGTCGGGGAAGTGGGTCACCGGCGTGGCTCGCGCCCGGTCAGCTCGCGGTAGAGCTCGTTCGGGCGGGTCCCGGTCAGGGCGGCGACGACCTGGGCCGCCGCCCGCGGCCTCGCGCCGGATTGGACGAGCCGCCTCAGCGCGTCGACCGCGAACGCGGTGTCCGGCGCCGCCGCCCGCTTGCTCGACGCGGCGATGACGACCACGATCTCCCCTTTGACCTCGCCGCGAAAGCGGCGGGCGAGATCGCCGAGGGTCCCCCGCGCCACCTCCTCGTGGAGCTTGGTCAGCTCGCGGCAGACGGCCGCCGGGCGGTCCGGCGCGAGCGCGGCCAGCGCGCGCAGCGAGGCGGGGAGTCGCCGCGGCGACTCGAAGGCGACGACGGTCTCGGTCGACTGCAGGACGCGTTCGAGCTCGCCCGGGCGTCGCGGGAGGAAGCCCTCGAAGCGCCAGCGGTCCGCCGGCAGCCCGGAGGCGACGAGGGCGGTGGTGATCGCCGTCGGCCCCGGCAGCACCTCGATCTCGATGCCGCGCTCGATGCAGGCGCGGATCAGCCGGTAGCCGGGGTCGGAGAGCACCGGCGTCCCGGCGTCGCTGAGCAGCGCGATGCGGGCGCCGCGCTCGATCGCCTTCGCCAGCTGCGGTGCCCGGGACTCCTCGTTGCTGTCGTGGTTGGAGACGAAGCGGGGCGGATCGAGATCGAGCCGCTCGTAGAGGCGGCCGGCGCGGCGGGTGTCCTCGCAGGCGACCAGGTCGGCATCCGCCAGCGCCTGCCGGACCCGCGGCGAGACGTCGCCGATGTTGCCGATCGGCGTCGGGCAGACGATCAGCCGGCCGGCCATCAGGCGGCCACTCCGGCCTTCGCCAGCGCCCCGAGGCCGAGGATCGAGGCACCGATCATGCCCGCGTCCGGACCCAGCTCCGCGGGCCTGATGGGCGTCTCCCGCTGCGGCGTCAGCGCCCGGCGCTCGAACTCGGAGCGAGCGGGGCCGAGCAGGAGGTCGCCGGCATCGACGACGCCTCCGCCGATGACGATGACGTCGGGATCGAAGACGTTGGCGAGACCGGTCAGCGCATAGCCGAGACGGCGTCCCATCGTCTCGAGGAGCCCGGCCGAGATCGGGTCGCCCTTCCGCGCCAGGTCGGTGACGAGCGCGCCGTCGGGCCGGGCGCCGGTGTCGGCGGCGCGTGCGAGCGCCGAGTCCGGGTTCGCGGCGATCGCCCGCTCGGCCTCGAGCCCGAGGGCGGTTCCCGATACCAGCGCCTCGATACAGCCGTTGTTGGGACAGCGGCCGGGACAGGGCGGCCCGTCGATGTCGACCACGAAGTGCCCGAGCTCCGCCGCCGCGCCCCTCGTGCCCCGGTAGAGCCCGCCGTCGAGGATCAGCCCGCCTCCGATCCCGGTTCCCAGCGTCAGCATCACGACGTTCTCGGCGCCCTTCGCGGCACCCCGCCGCTGCTCCGCGAGCACGGCCGCGTTGCCGTCGTTGTCGATCGCGGCGGGAAGTCCCGTCAGCTCCGCGATCCGCGCCCGCAGGGGCAGGCCGACCAGCGGCAGGTGGTTCGAGATCACGCAGAGCTCGCGGCCACGGTCGACGATGCAGGGGACCCCGAGCCCGACGGCGGCGACGCCCGGGCGGGCCTCGAGCGCCAGCCCGATCTCCTCGTCGAGGCGCGCGAGCAGCTCGGCTGCGGTGAGGCCGGCGGAGACGCTGAGCCGCCGGTGCACGACCTCGCCCCTGCGATCGACGACGCCGACCAGCATCTTCGTGCCGCCGAGATCGACGCCGACCGTCTCGGCGGCCCCCACCGGGATCGGGTCCGGTGCGGTCACGAAGCAGGAAACGGGGAGGCCATGCGGCAGTATTACCGCGTAATGGCACCCGGCGACCCCGAACGTCCGGATCGCCCCGAATACAACGTCTACCGGGCCGGATCCGGGCGACGCGGGCGACGGTCAGAGCCGAAGCGCCCCGAGCGATCCTCCGGCTCGGGCGACGGCGCGAGCGAGAAGCCCTCGGAGGGCCGCGGGTACACCGTCTACAAGTCCCGCCGCGGATTCAAGCGTTCCGGCGAGGGCGTGCCGCTGCGCGAGCGGCTCCCGGGGCGCGGGGGCTCGAAGCCGCGCGGGCCCGGGGAGACCCCGACGTGGCGCCGGGTCGTCAAGTGGGCGGCCATCGCCGCGGCCGTCTGGCTGCTGATCAGCTTCGTGGCCTTCGCGATCTCGGCGCAGATCCAGAAGTCGAAGCTGAACGACGCGGCGGCCGCCGAGCTCGGCGGTTTTCCCCTGCTGCTGCTCGACGGGCAGAACATCCTCGTGATCGGGACCGACGCCCGCCCCGAGGGTTCGAACGAGGGCGGCGCCGAGACCAAGCCGAAGTGCCTGGAGGCGGCGGCCCACGGCGATCCGCCGCCCTCCTCCTGCCTCCCCTCGCGCGCGGACACGCTGATGGTCGTCCACGCCGGTGGCGGTTCCTTCAGCAAGATCTCGATTCCCCGCGACACGCTCGCTTCGATCCCGGGCGAGGGCGACCAGCGGATCAACGCCGCCTACGCGTTCGGCGGCGCCGCGCTGCAGATCAAGACCGTCGAGGACTTCCTCGGGATCGACATCAACCACGTCGTCATCCTCGACTTCGCGGGCTTCGCAGACTTCATCGACTCGATCGGGGGAGTGACCGTGAGCCTGCCCGCCCCGGTCAAGTCGAAGATCAGCGGCGGCTCGAGCAACGGCGGCATAACCCTGAAGCTCGAGCGCGGCGAGAACCACCTCGACGGGCAGCAGGCCCTCGCACTCGCCCGGACGCGGGAGAACCTCAAGGACCCGAGCGAGGACGACACCGACCGCGCCCGGCGTCAGCAGCTCATCCTCCAGGGGATCAAGAACCAGATCACCAGCCCGTGGCGGGCGCCGATCAACTTCCTGCGCGGACCGTGGATCGGCTGGAACGCGCCGAAGGCGATGGTCAGCGACATGGGGGCGTTCGTTCTGCCGCAGGTCGGGCTCTCGGCGGCGATCGGGGGCGATTCCGGGACGAAGATCCTGGTCCCCTCGGGAGTCGGCTCCGACGGCGCCCTGATCGTCGCTCAGAAGCAGTGCCGGACCGCCGTCAAGAAGCTCCTCGGCGAGCCGGGGCCGCACCCGCCGAAGTGCTCGCCCGGCGGCGACGCCGTCGCCCCCTGACCGAGAGGCCGCCTGCCGAGGAGCGCGGGGCCGGCCGGGTCCCGCCCGCTCAGTCCGCCTTCGCGGCCGCCTTGTCGCCGGAGCCCGAGGACGACGCGCCCGAGTCGGGCTTTGAGTCCTTGCTCTCGGACTTCGAGCCGTCGGAGCCGTTGGCGGGCTTGGCCGAACCGCTCTTCTTCTTCGCGTAGTCGGTCGTGTAGAAGCCCGATCCCTTGAAGTGGACGGCGGGCGCATGCAGCACCCTCCGGGCCGGCGCCCCGCACACCGTGCAGGCGTCGAGGGCGTCCTCGGACATCGACTGCATGGCCTCGAACGTGTGGCCGTTGTCGCACTTGTACTCGTAGATCGGCATCGCGTGTGCCACAATCATAGGCCGGATGAGGGATCCGAAAGGCAGGGGACCATGGGGACCGGTGCGCGCGCTCGTGCTCGCGGCCACCATTGCGATCGCCCTGATCGCCGCTCCGGCCGCCAGCGCCGCCTTCGGGATCTCCCAGTTCTCGGCCCAGCCGGCGAGCAAGGCCGCGGGGGCCAACAGCGACTTCTCGGTGAGCTTCGACGTCAGCGATCCCGGCGCCGGGCTGAGGGACCTGACCGTGCACCTCCCCCCGGGCCTGATCGGCAACCCGCTCGCGACCCCGACCTGCTCGGAGGCCAAGCTGAAGGCCGACGCCTGCCCGGCCAAGAGCGACGTCGGCGACGCCACCAACGGCGTCAACGTCAAGCCGCTGGGGCTGCTGCCGATCCCGCTGACCGTCAACGGTCAGGTCTACAACGTCGAGCCTCGCAAGGGCGAGCCCGCCCGGTTCGGCATCGTCCTCGATCCATCGCCCGTGCCGGGCCTCGGCGGCGCGCTGCCGAAGATCGTGCTGCAGCAGACGGCATCGCTGCGGCAGGGTGACTTCGGGCTCGACACCGGGCTCAAGGACATTCCGAGATCGGCCAAGATCGCCGGCATCTCGACTCCGCTCGAGGTGACCAGCGTCGAGTTGACGCTGAAGGGCAAGGTCAACGGCGGCAAGGGCTTTCTCCGCAACCCGACCTCCTGCGGCGCGCAGACCGTCTCGATCGATGCGAAGGCCTACAACGGCGCGAACGCATCCGGCCAGGACCAGTTCACGACCACCAACTGCGGAGCGCTTCCGTTCAGCCCGAAGTTCGCGGCGACGATCCGCCAGGTCAGCCGCGACCTCGCGGATCCCGTGGAGCTGACCACCTCGATCTCGCAGACGATCGAGGAGGCCGGGCTCGAGAAGGCGGTCGTGAAACTGCCCACGGACATCATCGGAAACGGCCCCGCTCTCGCGATCCAGTGCGAGGCGGCGGCATTCGACGCCGGCAACTGCCCCGCCGACACCAAGGTCGGCGAGGCGACGGCCGCCTCCCCGCTCCAGGCCAAGCCGCTGGCCGGGAGCGTCTATCTCGTCAAGCCGGTCTCCCCCTCCCCCTTCCCCGACCTCGGCGTCGACCTCAAGGGCGGGCTGGCACTGAAGGTGAAGGGAGCGATCTCGGCAGTGGCGGTCCCCTCCGGCCTGCAGATCGTCGTCACATTCGACGGGCTTCCGGACATCCCCCTGAGCGACTTCAGCCTCACCTTCGCCGGCGGCCCGGGCGGGCTCAACGTCGCCGGCCGCGACCCCTGTCAGCCGCCCCCGTTCGTCTTCGGAGCGGACTTCGACGCCCACTCCGGGGCCGCGAGGCACGTCGATGCGAACGCGAAGGCGACCTGCAAGGGGGGCGGTGCGGGCCGCCCGAAGGCGCGGGTCGGGATCGCCAAGCTCCGCTCCGGGCACCCGAAGCTGAAGCTGCGGGTACGAGCCGGTGGCGAGCAGATCCGCAGGGCGCGGGTCCGGCTTCCGCGCGGCCTGAAGGTCGGCCCCAAGCGCAAGCTGCTCGGCGGCTCGCACGCCGCCGGCGGCTCGGTCCGCGGTCACGGGCGGACGCTCAGCCTGAAGGCGAAGGGCGGCGGGGCCGACCGGCTCCGCGTTCGCCTTGCCAAGGGCGCGATCAAGGCGGGCAAGGGCGTGAGGGCGAAGCGCTTGAAGGCCTTCCGGATCCGCGTGGTCGACACGTCCGGCAGTGCGACCGCGCTGTCCGTTCGCGCCGCCGAGTAGGCGCCGGCATCCCAGCAGATACGGTTCCGTGCCCATGAGCGGCAACCCGGACGGCCCCAGCCTCGACGAGATCGTCGCGCTCTGCAAGCGGCGCGGCTTCATCTTCCCCTCCTCCGAGATCTACGGCGGCGTCGGCTCGACCTACGACTACGGCCATTACGGCGTCCTGCTCAAGAACAACGTCAAGAACGAGTGGTGGCAGGCGATGCTGACCGATCGCGACGACATCGTCGCGATCGACTCGGCGATCATCCAGAACCCGCGGGTCTGGGAGGCGTCGGGCCACCTCAGCGGCTTCAGCGACCCGCTCGTCCAGTGCCTCGGCAAGTGCAAGCGGCGCTGGCGCGAGGACCACCTGCGCGAGGCGATCGCCGAGGAGGGCGGCGACCCCGCCGGCGAGATCCACTGCCCGCAGTGCGGGGGCGAGCTCAGCGAGCCCCGAGAGTTCAACCTGATGTTCAAGACCCACGTCGGCCCGGTAGCCGAGTCGGGGACCGAGGTCTACCTGCGGCCCGAGACGGCGCAGGGCATCTTCATCAACTTCAAGAACGTCCTTCAGTTCGCCCGCGTCAAGCCCCCGTTCGGGATCGCCCAGATCGGGAAGTCGTTCCGGAACGAGATCACCCCCGGCAACTTCATCTTCCGCACGAGGGAATTCGAGCAGATGGAGATGGAGTTCTTCTGCCCGCCGGGCGACGCCGAGAAGTGGCACGAGCACTGGATGAACGAGCGGATGCGCTGGTACACCGAGCTCGGCATCGTCCCCGAGAACCTGATCCTCCGCGCCCACGGCGCCGACGAGCTCTCGCACTACTCGAGCGCCACCTCCGACATCGAGTACCGGTTCCCGATGGGCTATTCGGAGCTCGAGGGCATCGCCAACCGCGGCGACTTCGATCTCACCCAGCACGCGAAGTTCAGCGGCGAGAAGCTCGAGTACTTCGACCAGCAGAGCGGCAGCCGGTACGTGCCGCACGTGATCGAGCCCGCCGCCGGGGTCGATCGGGCCATGCTCGCGTTCATCGTCGACGCCTACGACGTCGAGGAGGTCGAGGGACGCACCCGCACCGTCCTCCGCCTCCACCCCCGGCTCGCACCGGTCAAGGTCGCGGTGATGCCGCTCGTCAACAAGGAGGGCATGCCCGAGCGTGCCCGCGAGGTCTTCGACTCGCTCCGCCGCCGGATCGGCGCCGAGTACGACCAGGGCGGCTCGATCGGCAAGCGCTACCGCCGTCAGGACGAGATCGGCACCCCCTGGGGCGTCACGATCGACGGTCAGACGGCCGAGGACGACACCGTGACGCTCCGCGACCGCGACTCGCTGACCCAGGAGCGGGTCCCGATCGAGGGCCTGGCCGAGCTCCTTCTCGGCAAGCTCGCCGCGGACTGGACCAGCCCGAAGCTGGGCTAGCCGCCATCACGGTCCCGCGCGGGTTTCGGCCTTCCCCGCTGATCCTCCGGCATTGAACGGTACGCCGGCGGCGGTCACCCTGAAGGCGTGGCTCGTGAACCCGACGAAATCCACCACGGAGGAGGGAAACATCGGGTTGACGCGCTCGACGTCGAGATCGCCCGCCTCGCCGCCCGCCGGCACGGCGTCGTCGCCGCCCGGCAACTGACCGGCATCGGTGCATCCTCACGGGCGATCGAGCGGCGGGTCGACAAGAGCCGCCTGCACCGCATCCACCGCGGCGTCTATGCGGTCGGCCACGACCGGCTGACGATCCGGGGGCGCTGGATGGCGGCGGTGCCGGCGGGCGGGCCCGGCACCGTTCTCAGCCACCGGCCGGCGCGCTCGCCGACACGGGGTTCGCGCGCGGCGTCACCGCCGGGGCGCTCGAGGAGCGCTTCGCGGCGTTCATCCGCCGCCACCGGCTCCCTCCCCCTCTCCTCAACGCGCCCGTCGAAGCCGAGGGCCGTCGCTGCATCGCGGACCGTCTCTGGCCCGACGCGCGGGTCATCGCCGAGCTGCAGAGCGTCGCCCGCCATGCCACGCCCCACGCGATGACACGCGACGCAGAGCGGACCCGCCGCCTGACGCTGGCGGGCTGGACCGTCGCCTACGTCACCTGGTCGCAGCTGAAGGAACCAGCCGCGCAGCTGCAGGACGATCTCCGCCGCCTGCTCAGATCTGCGCAGCGACGATGCTGATCGCGAGGAAGACCGCGGCGGAGGCCGTCGTCC
Organism: Solirubrobacterales bacterium; assembly: GCA_020438445.1. Lineage (GTDB taxonomy): Bacteria > Actinomycetota > Thermoleophilia > Solirubrobacterales > 70-9 > RHKX01. The sequence goes on along the minus strand of JAGQUO010000021.1, from coordinate 4,045 downwards.
CGAGGAACACGCGGGCACCGCGGCCACGGACCGCGAAGGCGAGGGCGAGGATCGCCGCGATCCCGGCGAGCACGCCGCCGATCCAGCCGGCACCGACGACGACCGGCTTCACCGAGTTGGAGAAGTCGTAGCACTCGTAGAAGCCGCGGCTCTGGTTGCTCAAGTCGCCGCAGACACCTTTGTCGCCGACGTCGATCACGGTTGCCACTGCAGCGAATGCGACGAGGGCCAGGACCAGCGCGAGAACGCCCGCGCCGATCCTGGGACCGACGCCTGCGACGTCCTCCGTCGGCGCCCGAGGCGGGGGCTCGATCGGGCCGCCCGACGGCGGCGGCGTCTGCGACGACTCCATGCGCGGAACCTAGACGATGCCCCGGATTGCGCCATCTGTGACATCCGTCACGTAATCCTGGCTGGCTGGCCAGTCGTGGCGATATGCTGGCCGCTCGTCAACCCGGCCACGGCGGGACCCGGGGTCGATGCAACCAGGAGGAGCCGATGTCGGTCGCAGAGCAGAATCTGACGAGCAGGATCACCTACACCGACCTGTACCGGCGATGGGAGCAGAACAACTGGTCGGCGATGGAGATCGACTTCTCGCATGACCGGGCCGGATGGGAGAGCCTGACCGACGTCCAGCGCAAGTCCGCGATGTGGATCTACTCGATGTTCTTCTACGGCGAGGACTCGGTCGCCGACAACCTCTCCCCCTACATCGACGCCGCACCGACGGAGGAGCAGAAGTACTTCCTGACCACTCAGCAGGTCGACGAGGCCCGGCACGCGGTCTTCTTCCATCGCTTCTTCAGCGAGGTCATCGGTGCCGGCGAGGACGTGGCGGACACGCTCGCCTTCACCGAGCAGCACCTCGGCTGGGGCTACCGGAAGGTGTTCGACCGGCTCGACCGCATGGCGGCGGAGCTGCGCCGCGACCGGTCGCTGCCGAAGTTCGCGCAGGCGATCACGCTCTACCACCTGATCGTCGAGGCGAGCCTCGCCCAGCCCGGCCAGCACTTCATCGAGGACTTCTTCGTGCGCGAGGGCACGCTGCCGGGGTTCACCGCGGGGATGGAGCACGTCTCCCGCGACGAGCAGCGTCACATCGGCTTCGGCGTCAAGGTCCTGAGCGAGATCCTCGCCGAATCGGACGAATGCAAGGCCGCAGTCGACGAGCTCCTGACGGAGGTCTTTCCCTGGCTCTCCTCGGTCTTCATCCCGCCCGGCTGGGACCGCGAGTACACGCGCTGCTACGGCTTCGAGCTCGAGGACATCGCCGCCTGGGGATTCAGGGCCGTCGAGATGAAATGGAAGGCGATCGGCTACCCGATGCAGGAGATGCCGCCGGGGGTCGCGCCGATCGACTTCGACCTCGACCCCCAGCAGCGCGCGGCGAACGTGATCAGGATGGCGCAGGCCGGGGTGATCGGCGAGCCCGGCCAGGAGCCCGACAGCTCGCCCGAGATCCAGGCCCTCTACTTCGACTCGGTCAGCCGGGCGGTCGACTCCTCGGCGGTGAACGGGCACGGGCCGTTCACGGTGCAGTGGCGCTTCAGCGATGCCGAGCCGTGGCACATGGTCGTCGACAACGGCTCCACGAGAGCGGGAGCCGGCGAGGCCGCGGCGCCCGACGTGACGCTGGAGGCGAGCTGGCGGGACTTCATCGAGGTCAGCAAGGGAGCGGTCGCACCGCCCAGGGCGCTGCTCCAGCGGCGGCTGAAGCTGCACGGCGGCCCGCGGAACCTGTTGCGCTTCGCGAAGCTGTTCGGATAGCTTGCCCGGCCGATGACCGAGTTCGCCCGCACGTCCGAGGATCGCTTCGCCGGCCTTCCCGACTTCCCCTGGGAGCCGCAGTACCTCGACTGGGACGGGCTGCGGCTGGCGCGGATCGACGAGGGCGAGGGGCCGACCGTCGTCCTCCTCCACGGCGAGCCGACCTGGTCCTTCCTCTGGCGCAAGGTGATCCCGCCGATCCTCGAGTCCGGCTACCGGGTGATCGCACCCGACCTGCCCGGCTTCGGGCGCAGTGACAAGCCGACCGACCTCGACTGGTACTCCTACGATCGCCACGTCGAGGCCCTGACCTTCGTCCTCGAGCAGGCCGGCGTGCGGGACGCGACCTTCGTGGTCCACGACTGGGGCGGCCCCGTCGGGATGCGGGTCGCCACCGAACGGCCCGAGATGTGCTCCCGGATCGTCGTCATGGACACCGGCATCTTCAACGGCCGCCAGCGGATGACGGACGCGTGGCTGACGTTCCGCGACTTCGTCCGCAGGACCGAGGACCTGCCGGTCTCGATGCTGGTCAAGGGCGCCTGCGCCACCGAGATGCCCGGCGAGGTCGTCGCCGGATACGACGCGCCGTTCCCGGACGCGGCCTCGAAGGCCGGCGCTCGCGCCTTCCCGCTGATGCTGCCGACGAGCCCCGATGACCCGGGCGCCGCCGAGGGACAGGCCGCCGCCGACGCCATCGCATCCCGCGGGCTCCCCTCCCTCTGTCTCTGGGCCGACTCCGACCCGATCATCCCCCTGAAGACCGGTCACGCCGTCGCCGAGCGGCTGAACCTGAGCCCACCGGAGACGATCGAGGGCGCCGGTCACTTCCTCCAGGAGGACCGCGGAGAGCAGATCGGCGAGCGCATCGCAGCCTGGCTCGGCGAGCAGTACGCGCGCCGCTGAGCGCCCCCAGCACCGGCCCGGAACGCGGCGGGGCGGCCGATGGCCGCCCCGCACACGATCCTGATCTACCTGCCCCGGCCTACTTCTTCTTCGACTTCTTCTGCTTGCACTTGCTGGTGTAGTCGTCGGTCGTCTTCGGGTGGTTGTCGTAGGACGAGATCGCCTGCCACTTCTCGTTCTTGGTCTTGCAGCGGGCCTGGACGTACTTGCCGGACTTCACCGTCGTGGTGAAGCGGCTGATCGCGCCGGCGAGAAGCGGCGGGATCGTCACGTCGAGCTGCGACCCGTAGCCCTTCGGGGCCTTCTTGCCCGTCTTGAGCTTGCCGACGAGGACCGAGGTGTTGTTCACCGAGTCCGCGCGGGAGTGCAGGAACAGCGTGTCCTTCTGGCTGCCGTTGAACGCGGTCACGACGACGGGGACGCCGAGCGTGGTGCCCGCGCCCGGCAGGTCGACGGTGACCCATGCCGAGGTGCCGGTGGTGTGCTCGGGCCCGGTCGGGACCTTCGAGCCCTTGCTGACGATCGACTTGTTGCCGCAGAGGTCCTTGGCCTGGTCGGTCGTCGTGTTCTGCAGCTCGGCCTCACTCGCCTTGCACTTCGACACGGCCTTCGGATCGAACTTCGCGTTCTTCGGGAAGTTGACCTTCGTGTTGTAGGCGCTCGGCGGCTGCTCCGGGTTCGTCGGGTCGTCCGAGTTCGGCCCGGTCAGGATCTCCACGTAGATCTGCGCCGGCTTGAACTTCTTCTTGTCCCGCTTGGCCGGGGTCAGGTTCGCCGTGATCGACTGGATCGGGTCGGCCTGGCCGATGCTCGGCAGGGCCAACGCGGCGACGATGACCGCCACAGCGGCTATCAACGACTTACGCATTCTTCCTCCTAGGTCCCATGAGTCGGCCTGGATCGGCCGGTCTGGCCCGCGTGACCCGCGGACTTTCTGACTGTTCACATCCCCGCGCGTGGACGGCCGCGAGCGGTCCTCCACGGACGGATCTCTCCTGGCCCGGCATCCTAGCGGCAACCAGCGGAAGGGTGCGCCGGTTCTCCGGCAAGTCCTCGCGCCTGCAACCCCTCGTCCCCGAACGCAGAACGGGCGGCCAAGTGGCCGCCCGTTCCGGTCCTCGGCTTGTGCCGGGGCTTACTTCTTCTTCGACTTCTTCTGCTTGCACTTGGACGAGTAGTCGTCCGTCGTGGTCGGGTGGTTCTCGTAGTCGGTGATCGCCTGGAACTTCATGTTCTTGGTCTTGCACCGGGCCTGGACGTACTTGCCGGACTTCACGGTCGTGGTGAAGCGGCTGATCGCGCCGGCGAGAAGCGGCGGGATCTTGACGTCGAGCTGCGAGCCGTAGCCCTTCGGGCCCTTCTTCAGCTT
>JAGQUO010000227.1 GCA_020438445.1 Solirubrobacterales bacterium | reverse complement strand
CGTGTCGTCGAGCGCGACGCTGCCCGCCTCGTAGACCGCCTGGAAATGACCACTGTCGAAGTTGCTCTTGACCTGGAGCAAGGTGCTGAGCGCCTCGCCATTGCCGACCGCCGCGCCGAGTCGCCAACCGGCCATGTTGTGTGACTTCGACAACGACATGAACTCGACGGTACACGTGCGCGCGCCCTCGGCTTGCAGGGCGCTCGGCGCGACATAGCCATCGAAAGTGACATCGACGTAGGGATTATCCGACGCGAGCAGGATGTCATGCTGGGCGCAGAAATCGACGGCGCGGTGATACACGTCGAGGTCAACGGTCGCGCCGGTCGGGTTGTTCGGGTAGTTGAGCCAGAGCAGCTTGGCGCGGCGCAGCACGTCGGCGGGAATTACGTCCAGATCCGGCACATAGCCGCCCGCTGCGTTGACCGGCAGCCAGTAGATTTCCGCGCCCGCCATGAGCGTGCCCATCGCGTAGGACGGGTAGCTGAGCGTCGGCAAGAGGGCGATGTCGCCACGGTCGAGATAGGCCAGCGCCAGGTTGACGATGCCCTCTTTGCTGCCCAGCAGCGGCAGCACTTCACGATCCGGATGCAGCTCAACGCCAAAGC
>JAGQUO010000226.1 GCA_020438445.1 Solirubrobacterales bacterium | reverse complement strand
CGTTCAGGTGCTGGTCGGCGGGCCCACCGCGCAGACCGCCGACGCCCAGTCGACGAACCGTCGCGACCTGATGGTGATCGTGCCGGGCGTGCTGCTCGTGATCTTCGTGGTGCTCGTCGTGCTGCTGCGGGCGGTGGTTGCGCCACTCCTGCTCGTGGCGACGGTCGTGCTCGGGTTCCTGGCCACGCTCGGCATCTGCTGGGTGCTGTTCCTGGGGATCCTCGGCTACCCGGGCATCGATCCAGGGACGATCACCTTCATCTTCCTGTTCACGGCAGCGCTCGGCGTCGACTACAACATCTTCCTCGTCGCGCGCATCCGTGAGGAGTTCGACCGCGGCAGCAACACGGTGGACGCAACGACCACCGCCCTCGCAACGACCGGTGGCGTGATCACGAGCGCGGGCGTGATCCTGGCGGGAACGTTCCTGATCCTCGCCGCGCTGCCGCTGCTGCCGCTGCGCGAGCTGGGGATCGCGGTGGCGATCGGCGTGCTGCTCGACACGGTGCTCGTGCGCGCGATGCTCGTCCCGTCGGCGCTCGTGCTGCTGCGCGAGCGCAGCTGGTGGCCGTCGGCCCGCTCGCACGGCGACTGATCCGCATCCACGC
>JAGQUO010000225.1 GCA_020438445.1 Solirubrobacterales bacterium | reverse complement strand
CCCGCTCCTTCCCCCTCGCCGTCTTCCTGGCGTTCCTGGGCTCACCCGTCGGCCTGCACTGGTGGTACCTGGGCCGCCCGGCGCTCGGCGTCCTCTCGGCGGTCTTCTGCCTCACCGGGCTCCCGCTGTTCACGGCCATCGGGCACGGCGTGCTGATGTGGGCGCGGGGCCGCCAGGCCTTCGACCGGCGCTACAACCCCGAGATCATCGCCCTCGAAGACGGCCGCGCGGCCCGGCTGGCCGAGGAGATCGACGCCCTGCACGCCCTGCACCTGAAGGGGGCCCTGACGGCGGAGGAGTTCGAGCGGGAGAAGGCGCGGCTGCTGGGCCACCACCCGCCCGCCCTGGCGTCGCTGCTCAACGGCCTGGAGCAGGGCGGCCTGTTCGGCGCGCTGCACGAGCTGCGCAAGCTGCCGCAGCTCATCCACGACGAGGTGACGCAGGAGCTGCGCGACCGCCACCGCCGGGAGCGGCGACCCCGGCGGTAGCCCCTCAGGGCAGCGGCGCCAGCCGGAACTCCTCGAAGAAGTGCCCGACCACGCGGCCATCGACCACCGCGGGCCCGCTGCGGAAGCGGACGCGGGCCGCTGTGAAGGGCGTGGGCGGGGCGGGCCG
>JAGQUO010000224.1 GCA_020438445.1 Solirubrobacterales bacterium | reverse complement strand
GTTCCAGATCTTCTCGGCGATGTCGGTGACTGGCGTGAGTTCGCCGAGGACAGCCGCATTGCCCAGAAAGATATCAATCTTTGGAAAGCGCCCAGCCAGGGCCGGCCCGAGGCGGGCGATCGCCTCCCCATCTGCGAGGTCCATTGGGATGAGCGACGCCGTTCCGCCGATTGCGCGGATTTCATCGTCGAGTTCCTCGAGGCCGCCCGGCGTACGGGCTAGCGCAAGGATATGCGCGCCTGCCTGCGCCAAAGAGATTGCCATCGCGCGGCCGATGCCGCGGGAGGCGCCGGTCACCAGTGCGATTTTTCCGGAAAGGTCGGGGATTTCTGGCTGCTCTGTCATGACCGCGTTGCTACTGGTCCTCGCGGCTCTCTGCAACGGGATATCGATCTACGGGCGATAAGGCCTAGCCGCTTTCGACAATTCGTCGCGTGAGATCTCGAATATCCGCCTCGGCGTCAAGAAGAGCGACATCGTCGTCGGGTCCCATGCCGATGAACAGTTTCATGCCTTCCTCAAGGCAGAAGATCTGCAGGACGATCCGTCTGATTTGGGTATGGTCGAGGGACGGATTGGCTGCTTTCACAAGGCGATAAATGAATCGCCCGATGGGA
>JAGQUO010000223.1 GCA_020438445.1 Solirubrobacterales bacterium | reverse complement strand
CGAGGCCGGAGATGCAGATCACCCACGCCATCCTCGAGCGGCTGCGGGCGCTGATCAGCTAGGCGTCGATCGATCCAGTCGATCGATCCATCGGCCACGCTGATGCTCTCGTCCGGCCCCTCCCCATCTCCGAGGAGGGGCTCACGAACGACGAGACACGCGCCGGCGCCCCCCTCAATCGAGTCTGTGCTACAACCGCCGAGGCAACTCGACCCCTACACCAACTCGCGAAAGTGAGGGCATCCCCATGCCACAGGCCAACATGAACGGAAAGCTCGCCGGGAAGGTCGCCGTCGTCACGGGCGCCTCCCGCGGCATCGGCGAGGCGATCGCCGCGCGCTTCGCGATGGACGGCGCGAAGGTCATCGTCTCCGCCCGCACGCTCAACGAGGGTGACCACTCCCTCGAGGGCTCCATCAACGGCGTCGTGAAGAACATCCGCGAGGCGGGTGGCGAGGCGACGGCGGTGCGCTGCGACCTCTCCAACGAGGAGGACCGCAAGAACCTCATCGCGGAGGCGAACCGGATCTACGGGCCGGTCGACATCCTCGTGAACAACGCGGCGGTCACGTTCTTCATCCCCGTGCAGGACTTCCCGGAGCGCCGTTACCGCCTCATGC
>JAGQUO010000222.1 GCA_020438445.1 Solirubrobacterales bacterium | reverse complement strand
ACCCGGTCGACCGGAGAGAAGTTGGAGTCCACCGGGATCACGCCGATCACGGTGTTCGGCCCCTTGTTGCCCTCGGCCTGCACGTAGCCGCGGCCGCGACTGATGGTGAGCACCATCTCGAGGCGGGCGTTGTCGAGCAGGTTGGCGATCTCGAGGTCCGGGTTGAGGATCTCGAGGTCGGCGGGGCAGGAGATGTCGCCCGCCGTGACCACGCCGGGGCCGGTCTTGTTGAGTTCGACCTCGATCTCGGAGACCTGCTCGCCCTCGAGGCGGCAGATGAGCCCGCGGAGGTTGAGGATGATGTCGGTCACGTCCTCGCGGACACCGTCGAGGGTGGTGAACTCGTGCTGCACCCCTTCGACCCGCACCGACGTGACGGCCGCGCCCTCGAGTGAGGACAGCAGCACCCGCCGGAGGCTGTTGCCGAAGGTGTGGCCGAACCCGCGATCGAGCGGCTCGACCTCGAAGACCCCAAGCGTCTCGGAGATGGGGTTGTAGGTCATGCTGGGGGACTGGACGTCAATCACGCGTGTACCTCGAATGTCCGGCGTCGGCCGGATGAACTACCGACGCAATGTACGACCCGCCCGCATCGGCGCCCGGACCGCGTCATCGTCCGGG
>JAGQUO010000221.1 GCA_020438445.1 Solirubrobacterales bacterium | reverse complement strand
GCTTCTACCCGCTGCATCAGCAGATGCAGGTGCGGGCCATGCTCGCCGGAACCCTGAAGGGCATCATCAGCCAGCGGCTCGTCCCGCGTTCGGACGTCCCCGGCCGCGTCGCCGCGGCCGAGATCATGATCGCCACCGGGCGGGCGCGCGACATGATCACCAATCCCGACGACACCGGTCGGATCCACGAACTGATTCGCGACGGCGAGTACTACGGCATGCAGACCTTCGACCAGTCGCTGTTCGATCACGTCCAGGCTGGACGGGTGGCGCTCGACGAAGCCATCCGGCACGCCTCGAGCCCGCACGACTTCAAGCTCATGCTGGACGCGGGCATGGCTCGCCGTGACGCGTCCCTCTACTCCTGAGCCGAGCGGGGGGCCGGACTGCCCGGTCGCGGCGACGGCCGACCTGATCGCGGGCAAGTGGACGCTCCTGCTGCTCTCGGCACTCTCTGAGGAACCCCGTCGGTTCAACGAGCTTCAGCGCGCGGCGGCGGGGATCAGTCCTCACACGCTGACCGTGCGGTTGCGCGCACTCGAGGATGCGGGGGTCGTGCTGCGCGAGGGCACGCGGCCGTCGGTCTACCGCCTGGACGAGAGCGGGCGCGAACTCCTCCCG
>JAGQUO010000220.1 GCA_020438445.1 Solirubrobacterales bacterium | reverse complement strand
GAGCATCAGAATCTCACGCATTCGCCGTTGGTCAGCATCGGAAGCATCGAGCCAGGCAATCCGGGAGGCCATTTAAATCGTTCGCCTCGTGTGATAGAGCCGATTCCTTTAGTTGGGTTGCATCGATACTACCGCATTGAAATTGCCCCGCGGAACGTAACGGTCGGCTCACTCCTCCCGCCACGTTTCGCGAAGGACCTCCAAATTCGTATCCCTATCTTCGTTTGCTCAGGGGGTCGAAGGCGTCGCGGAGGCCGTCGCCGACGAAGTTGAAGGCGAGCACGGTGAGCGAGATCAGCAGACCTGGAAACAGCACCAGCCAGGGCGCGGTGCCGAGGCGCGTCAGCCCCTTCTGCAGCATGTTCCCCCACGACGGATCGGGCAGAGGCACGCCGAGTCCGAGATAGCTCAACGCCGCTTCGGTCAAGATCGCGTACGCGATCGACAGCGTCGCCGCCACGATGATCGAGCCGATGATGTTCGGCAGGATATAGCGCGTCATCCGTCGCATCGGGGGCACGCCGATCGCGTTGGCCGCGTCGAGATAGTCGGTCGTCTTGATCGACATCGTTTCGGCCCGCACGATTCGCGACACATTCACCCAGGTCAGGTTCCACATGCT
>JAGQUO010000219.1 GCA_020438445.1 Solirubrobacterales bacterium | reverse complement strand
GGCCTGCGCTCGGAGGTCAACGTGCCCGCCGGGGCCAAGATCGAGGCCCTGCTGAAGGACCTCGACGCCGAGGCCGCCGGGCGGCTGGAACGCCATCGCGGCCTGATCCTGCGGCTGGCGCGCCTGGAAAGCATCGCGACCACGAGCGACACGCCCAAGGGTTCGATCCAGGACGTCATCGACGGCGCGACCCTGATCCTGCCGCTGGCCGGGGTGATCGACATCGCCGCAGAGACCCAGCGCCTGAAGAAGGAGATCGGCAAGCTCGAGGGCGAGGCCGGCGGGCTGGAGAAGAAGCTCGGCAACGAGAAGTTCGTCGCCAACGCGCCGGAGGCCGTGGTCGAGGAGAACCGCGAGCGGCTCGCCAATGCGCTGGAGGCGCGCGACCGCCTCGCCGAGGCGCTGGCAAGGCTTCAGGCGGCCTAGGAGAGCGGCGATGGCGATGGGTCTGGAAGGTGCGCCCAAGGATCCGGCAACCAGCCGCGCCCGCATCTACGAATACGCGCCGCAGATGCGCGTCTATCACCGCGCGCTCAACGCGCAGTACTGGCAGCCTTTCGTCATGCGCGGCAGCCTGCCGAACATGAACCGGCCGGAACTGCGCACCGACCCCTGGGGCTGGCGCCACA
>JAGQUO010000218.1 GCA_020438445.1 Solirubrobacterales bacterium | reverse complement strand
AGATTTCGAGATAGCGGTTGCCATCGCCCGGTTTTTCATCGGGCCGGCCATCGGAGAACTCGGGGCCGAGATCGAAATAGATTTCGCTGTCCGGGCCGTTCGGCCCGGTCGGTCCGACGGGACCCCACCAGTTGTCCTCGAGCCACCCGATGCGTTCTTCCGGGACGCCGATTTCGTCGCGCCAGATCTCGAACGATTCCTGATCGTCGGTGTGAACGGTTGGATAGAGTCGATCCGCCGGCAGCCCCATGACCTCGGTCAGGAATTCCCAACTCCAGGCGAGCGATTCGCGCTTGAAGTAGTCGCCGATCGAGAAGTTGCCGAGCATGAAGAAAAAGGTGCAGTGCGATTCGTCGCCGACTTCATCGATGTCGACGGTGCGGAAGCATTTCTGCACGGAGCAAAGGCGATTGTGCGGCGGCGTTTCGAGACCCAGGAAAAACGGGGTCATCTGCTGCATGCCTGCCGTTGTGAGGAGCACCGTGGGATCGTTGTGCGGCACGAGGGAGGAGGATGCCAGTTCGCGGTGATTCTTGCTTTCGAAGAATTTGACGAACGCCTCACGGACCTCGTTGCCCGTCATGTATCGATGCCCGTGCGACTGCTTGCTCATGCCGGCGTGTACCTCATGG
>JAGQUO010000020.1 GCA_020438445.1 Solirubrobacterales bacterium | reverse complement strand
CGTGCCCGTCCCCGTGGCGGCCGCGGCCTCCTCGGTCTCGGCCTCGGAGGCGGCTCTCTCGGTCTCGGTCGTCTCGGGCTCGTCGCTCATCGCCGGGATTATCTACTGAAATCGGGTTCCGGCGTCACCCCATCGGGATGACCGCCGCCGGGCGGCCCCGCGCCGCCCGCCCGCCGCTCGAAGATGGCCTGGATGTCCTCGAGGTGTTTGCCCTTGGTCTCGGGTACGAGCCGCAGGCAGAAGAAGAACGTGACGACGCAGATCGCCGCGTAGAAGAAGAAGGCGCCGCTGCGGCCGAGGGCATCGATGAGCAGCAGGAACGTCAGCGACACGAGGAAGTTGAAGAACCAGTTGGTCATCGTGCCCACCGCGGCCGCCTTGCTGCGCACCCTGAGCGGGTAGATCTCCGAGTTGAGCAGCCAGAAGATCGGCCCGAGACTGACCGCGAACGCGCCGACGTAGAGCATCAGGCTTCCGACCGCGACGATCGAGCCGGTCGTGCTGCCGGCGCCGAGGATGAAGACGAAGGCGAGGATGCTGAGCGCAACGGCCATCAGTGCGCTGCCCCAGAGCAGCAGCGGCCGCCGGCCGGCACGGTCGAGCAGCCGGATCGCCACCAGGGTCATGCCGACGTTGACCACGCCGACGGCGACCGAGGCGAGGATCGCGGCCGAGGCGGAATCGACCCCCGTGTAGCCGACGATCGTCGGCGCGAAGTAGATCACCGTGTTGATTCCCGAGACCTGCTGGAGGATCGCGAGCCCGACGCCGACGGCGAGGGCCGCACGGATGACCGGGTGGAGCAGATCCCGCCAGCCGCCCGGCTCCTCGACGATGCTGTCGGCGATCTCGTCGAGCTCGGCGTCGATCAGCGAGGGATCGTCCTCGCGGATGTGCATGAGCACGGCCTTCGCCTCGTAGCCGCGGCCGGCCATGACCAGCCAGCGCGGACTCTGCGGCATCCTCATCATCCCGACGAGCAGGAAGATCGCGGGCACGGCGCCGAGGCCGAGCATCCAGCGCCAGCCCTCGCTCGGCTCGAACGCCAGCCCGACGCCGTAGGCGACGACGATGCCGACCGTCACCGCGAGTTGGAAGAAGGTGACGAGCCGGCCGCGGACGGCGGGCGGCGAGACCTCCGAGATGTAGACCGGAGCCGTCGCCGACGCCAGGCCGATCGCGATGCCGACGACGACGCGGGAGATCACGAGCAGCGCCTCGCCCTCGGAGAAAGCGCTGCCGAGGGCGCCGACGATGAACACGATCGCCGAGCCGATGATCAGGATCCTCCGCCCGTAGCGGTCCGACAGCCTGCCGGCGAAGGCCGCGCCAACGACAGCGCCGATCGGGACCGCGGCGACCACCAGGCCCGATCCGAAGCTCGAGAGCCCGAAGTCGGGCTCGATGAAGAGCAGGGCGCTCGCGATGACGCCGGTGTCGTAGCCGAAGAGCAGGCCGCCCAGCCCCGCGATCGCGGCGGTGAGGATGACGTTGTGCATCGCCCGGCCGCGAACTGCCCGCGCCTCGGCGGTGCTCTCCCCAGGGCTCACGGCGGCGATCCTATTCGCGACAACGGCGGAGTGGGCGGTCGATGGCGAGAACCGCCGACCGAGTGGACGCTTCCCGCCGCCCAGACGATCTCGGATGCGGAAACGACCACCGGCTGGTCGAAATCGCATCCGAGCTCAGCGCCGCCGGCCGGCTCGCCCCGGACGGCCCTCCGCGGCCCCGAGCCGCTCAGCCCTCCGCCAGGACCTCGGCGGCGGCGGCCTCGGCCTGATCGAGCTGCTCGGCGACGAGGTCGAGCCCACGATCCCAGAAGCCCGGGTCGGTGAGGTCGACGCCGACGATCGCGCCGAGCTCCTCGGGCGAGCGGGAGCCGCCGCTGGCGAGCATGTCGAGATAGGCGGGGACGATCTCCTCGCCGCGCTCGACGTAGAGCCTGTAGACCGAGAGGGCGAGGAGCTGGCCGAACGAGTAGGCGTAGACGTAGCCGGGTGAGCCGATGAAGTGGGGGACGTAGGACCACCAGGACCGGTAGCCGTCGGTGATCTCGACGGCATCGCCGAGCAGCTCCGACTGGGTCTCGCACCAGAGCTCGCCGATGCGCTCGACCGACAGCTCTCCCTCCTGGCGCCGCGAGGTGTGGACCCGGTCCTCGAACTGGTTCATCGCGATCTGGCGGAAGACGGTGGCGATCTGGCCCTCGATCGACTCCGCCAGCAGGTTGAGCCGCGAGCGGGGGTCGTCCGCCTCCGACAGCAGGCGCCCGAAGACGAGCTCCTCGGCGAAGACCGATGCGGTCTCGGCGACGGTCAGCGGCGTGTTCTGGTGGAAGACCCCCTGCTCGCGGGCCAGGTACTGGTGGATGCCGTGCCCGAGCTCGTGGGCGAGAGTGGTGACGTCGCGGCGCCGGTCGGTCCAGTTCAGGAGCACGTAGGGATGGACGGACGGGACGGTCGAAGCACTGAATGCCCCACCGCGCTTGGCCGGACGGGGCGGCACGTCGATCCAGCGCTCGTCCATGAATCGGCTCGCGATCTCGCTCATCCGCGGTGAGACCGACTCGAACGTATCGAGGACGATCGCCCGCCCGTCCTCCCATGCGACCTTCTCGTCGTCGGTGCCGACCGCGGCCATCCGGTCGTAGTCGGCGAGCCGGTCGATCCCGAGCAGCTTCGCCTTCGTCCGGTACCAGCGCCGGGCGAGCTCGTTGCGGCTGCGCACCGCCTCTACCAGCGCCTCGACCGATTCGTCGGAGGCCTCGTTGGAGAGGTTCCTCGTCGCCAGCCAGTGCGGGTAGGAGCGCAGGCGATCCATCGTCGCCTTGTCCTGGAGCAGCGTGTTGAAGACGTAGGCGCGGGTGCGCAGCCCCGGTTCGAGGGCGGCCGTCACCGCTTCGGCGACGCCGCGCCGTCGGTCGCGATCGGGGTCGAAGAGTCCCGAGAGCGCCACGTCCAGCGGCACCTCCTCCCCGGCGCCGGGCAGTGAGACCTTGATCGAAGAGGTGAGCTCCTCGAACAGCCGGGTCCAGGCTCCTCGGCCGGTCAGCGACAGCTCGGTGACGATCTTCTCCTCCGGCGCCGTCAGCAGGTGTGGCCGGTAGCGGCGTTCCATCCGCAGGTGGTGGCGGCAGAAGTCGAGACCGTCCGCCGCCAGCAGCTCCTCGGCCCGGTCGTCGTCGATTGCGACCCACTCGAGCTCGAAGAAGACGAGCCGCGTCTGGATCGCGGTCGCGCGCTCGGAGGAGCGCTGAAGCAGCGCACCGATCTCGGGATTCTCGGTGTCGGCCGTGAAGCGGAGGTGCGTGTAGTTGAGCGCGCGACCGACCAGGTCGGAGATCCGCGCGAGACGTTCCATCGCGTCGACCAGTCCCGGGCCGTCGAGCTCGCCGACGTTCCCCTCGAGATCGGCGGCGAACCGCTCCGCCAGCGCGTCGGCCTCGTCGAGCAGGGCGCCGACCGCTGCACCGTCGTCGTCTGCCCGGTCATCGACTCCGGCGGCGCCGAGGTCGATCAGGTCGGACAGGTCCCAGGCGCCCGCCTCGTCGGCGCCCACCTCGTCGGCGAGGGTGCTCATCGGGGGCAAGCTAACACGAGCCCGCCCCCGGGCACCGGAGTCCGGGCTCAGTCCTTGCCCTTGACGCGGTCGGCGACCCCGCTGATGGCGTCGCCGACCTTGTCGGCCGCCTCTCCCGCCTTCTCCTTGGCCTCGCCGGCCGCGCGATCGACCTTGCCCTCGTTCTTGAGCGAGTCGTCGCCGGTGACGTCGCCGGCCGCTTCCTTCAGCCGTCCCTTGCCTTCGTCGACCTTGCCCTCGGTCTTGTTGTCCGTCATTTCGATCCTCTCTGGGTTGCCTACGACGAAAAGTTGCCCCGGGAGCGGGGGCCCTAAACGGCCGCGGGCGCCGACCTGGCCCGGGGCGGAAGGGAAACGGGGGGGTGGGGCGAATCTGGGGTCACCGATGAGCAAGACCGCCACCAAGTCCAAGCCCCGCCGCAGCGGCAGCAGTGCCTCCAGCACCGCGTCTGCCCCGAACGGCAAGACCCTCTCGACCTACATCACCGAGCGCTTCGACGAGTTCTCGCGCTCGCAGAAGGACGTCGCCCGCTACATCGTCGACCACCTGGAGGAGGCGGCCTTCCAGACCGCGGAGGAGCTCGCCCGGCGCGCGGACACCTCCTCGTCGACGGTCGTCCGCTTCTCGCAGGCGCTCGGCTTCGACGGCTACCCCGAGCTTCAGCAGGCGGCGATCGAGGAGTACCGGGCCACCGTGGCGACCACCGGCACCGCCTCCAGCGGCGGCGGAGCACTGTTCGACTTCGACCACACCGAGTTCGAGTCGTCGCTGGCGGCGGACTACGCCAACATCGAGAGCACCGCCCGCGGGCTGACCCGCGAGTCGGTCGAGGTCTGCGTGCGCGAGCTCGCCACCGCCCACCGCGTCGTCATCGTCGCGATGGACCAGATGGCGTTCTTCGCCTCCTATCTGCGGCACATGCTCGCGTTGCTCGACATCCGTGCCGAGACCGTTACCCAGCCGCGCCAGGAGTCGATCACCCGGCTCGGGAACGTCGATGACGACACGCTGGTCGTCGCATTCTCGGCCGGACGTGCCCATCCGCTGGTGATCCGGGCCATGAAGCTGGCGCGGCACCGCGGCGCGCGGACGATGGCGATCACCGACGCGACCCTCTCCGACGTCGGCGAGCACGCCGAGCACACGCTCTACTGGTCCTCCGACTCGCCTTCCTACACCCGATCCACGACCGCCCTGCTCGCGCTCGTCGAAGCGCTGGCGCACGGCGTCTACGCGCGCGACAAGACCGCCTTCAAGGATCGGATCCGCGCCTTCAAGCTGAAATAGCGACCGGCCGCTCACCCGGCCGACCGGCGAACGGCGCTCGCTCTCTATATTTGGCGCCATGCCCGAGCGCGCCACCTTCCGCCTCAAGACCGGCCTCGCCGAGATGCTCAAGGGCGGGGTGATCATGGACGTCACCGACGCCGAGCAGGCCCGCGTGGCCGAGGCGGCGGGCGCCTGTGCCGTCATGGCGCTCGAGCGCGTTCCCGCCGACATCCGCCGGGACGGAGGCGTCGCCCGGATGTCGAATCCGCGGATGATCGAGGAGATCAAGGCGGCCGTGACGATCCCGGTCATGGCCAAGGCCCGGATCGGACACTTCGCGGAGGCCCAGGTGCTCGAGGTGCTCGAGGTCGACTACATCGACGAGTCCGAGGTCCTGACCCCCGCGGACGAGGCCCACCACATCGACAAGTTCGCCTTCGACGTTCCCTTCGTCTGCGGCGCGACGAACCTCGGCGAGGCGCTGCGCCGCATCAGCGAGGGGGCGGCGATGATCCGCTCCAAGGGCGAGGCCGGGACCGGCAACATCGTCGAGGCCGTGCGGCACCTGCGCGATATCACGGGCGGCATCCGCCGGCTGAAGTCGCTCGACGCGATGGAGCTCGCCGCCGAGGCGACGGAGCTGCGGGCGCCGCTCGAGGTCGTCCGCGACGTCGCCGAGCGCGGCCGGCTGCCCGTGCCGCTCTTCTGCGCCGGCGGGATCGCGACCCCGGCCGACGCCTCGCTGACGATGCAGCTCGGCGCCGAGGGCAACTTCGTCGGTTCCGGAATCTTCAAGTCCGCCGATCCCGAGCGGACCGCCAAGGCCGTCGTCGAGGCCACGACGCATTTCGAGGACCCCGAGCGCGTGCTCGCAGCATCCACCGATCTCGGCGATCCGATGCGCGGTGATGACATCGCCGATCTCGCCGCCGACGGCGAACTGCTCCAGCAGCGCGGCTGGTAGCCGGTGCCCGGCGAGCCCGGCGAGCGCCTTCGCGTCGGCGTCCTTGCGAGCCAGGGGGACTTCGCAGCGCATGTCCGCATGCTCGAGGAGCTCGGCGCCGACGCCGGCGAGGTCCGCACCCCCGGGGACCTGAGTGGCCTCGACGCACTCGTGATCCCCGGTGGCGAGAGCACGACGATCAGCAAGGCGATCGAGCGCGACGGGCTCGAGCCCGCGATTCGCGAGCACTTCCAGGCGGGCCGGCCGATCCTCGGGACCTGTGCCGGGATGATCGTCTGCGACCGCAACCACCTCGGGCTGATCGACGCCGAGGCGCGACGCAACGCCTTCGGGCGTCAGCTGCAGAGCTTCGAGGCCGATCTCGAGCTCGATCCGGCGGCCGGGGTCGGGCCGGAGCCGATCCGGGCCGCGTTCATCCGCGCCCCCTGGATCGACTCCCACGGCGACGGGGTCGAGGTCCTCGCCGCATGGGAGGGGCACCCTGTGGTGATCCGCGAGGGCACGGTCCTCGCGTGCTCGTTCCATCCCGAGATCACCGGGGATTCGCGGATCCACGCACTGTTGATGGCAATGGCTACGGCGGCGCGCGAGCGCGTCGCGGAGGAGGCAGGCAGATGAGGGACCCGCGGATCGAGGGACTGGCGAAGGTGATCGTCAACTACTCGCTGGAGCTGAAGGAGGGCCAGACCTTCTTCATCACCAGCGGCGCGGTCGCCGAGCCCCTGGTGCAGGCGCTGTACGAGGAGACGCTCCGGGCCGGAGCGCACCCGGTCCTCGACCTCTCGGTCGAGGGCACCCAGTCCGCGTTCTTCGAGCTTGCGAGCGACGCGCAGATCGACTGGGTCTCACCGGCGCAGAAGTGGGCCTTCGAGGAGGCGGACGCTCGGATCCGGGTCCTTTCCGACACGAACGTCCGCGAGCTCTCCCGGGTGGCGCCCGAGCGCCAGACGCGCCGCCAGAAGGCGATGCACCCCTACATGCAGAAGATGATGGAGCGGAGCGCCGCCGGCGACCTGCGCTGGAACGTGACCCTGTTCCCGACGAACGCCTACGCGGCCGAGGCCGGCATGAGCCTGCGCGACTACGAGGACTTCTACTACCGGGCATGTCTCTGCGACCAGGCCGACCCCGTCGCGGCCTGGGAGCAGGCGGCAGCCGAGACCGTGCGGCTCGCCGAGTGGGTCGAGGGGCACGAGGAGGTCCACATCAAGGGACCCGGGACGGATCTGAAGCTCAACGTCGCCGGGCGCCACTTCAAGCCCGCCGACGGCAAGTACAACATGCCGGACGGAGAGTTCTTCACCGGCCCCGTCGAGGACTCGGCGGAGGGCGAGATCACCTTCCACCTCCCGGCGAGCTACGCCGGCCGCGAGGTCGCGGGCGTCCGCTTCCGCTTCGAGGGCGGCAGGGTCGTCGACGCGACCGCCGACCGGGGCGAGGAGTTCCTGATCGAGATGCTCGACACCGACGACGGCGCCCGCCGCCTCGGCGAGCTCGGGATCGGCACCAACTTCGGCATCGCCGACGGCACCGGCGAGATCCTCCTCGACGAGAAGATCGGCGGCACGGTTCACCTCGCCGTCGGCGAGTCCTACCCCGAGACCGGCGGCGTCAACGAGTCGGCGATCCACTGGGACATGATCTGCGACCTCCGCAGGGGCGGCAGCATCACAGTCGACGGTGAGCTCCTCCAGGAGGACGGGCGCTTCGTGGTGTAGGCGTTGATCGATCGCCGACGCCCAGCGTGGTCGGCGTGTCGGAGCGTGGATCGGCGGTGAGGGGGGACCAGTCCGGATTCCTGTCGGTTGCAGCGGGCCGAGTCTGGTGTCCTATGGGCCCCGAATCCGGCCCAGTGACCGACTCTGGCCGCGTGCGATCCCCCCGGCGGGCCACGTCCACCGCTACACCGCAACTTTCGCCGCTGGGCGCTGTTTCAAGCGCGCAGAACCCCCGAACACCGTGCATTCGCGGACGCTTGCGGGAGCTCCATGCAGATGCAGGCGGATGTCCGAGGGTGATACGGCGCGACCGGACCTTCGTCCCCCCGCAGGTCCGGTCGTCGTCGTTCTGCGGCCTTGCGAAGAGGATGGCGGATCCCGCCGGGTCGTGCGCCGGTTCTAAGATCACTACCCATGTCCGGTCACTCCAAGTGGTCATCGATCAAGCACAAGAAGGCGGCGACCGACGCCAAGCGCGGGAAGCTGTTCACGAAGCTCGCGCGCGCGATCACGGTGGCGGCCCGTGAAGGCGGAGGGGATCCCGAGGGCAACGCGACCCTCGCGACGGCGATCCAGAAGGCGCGGGATCAGTCGATGCCGAAGGACAACATCCAGCGGGCGATCGACCGGGGCACGGGTGGCGGCTCCGACGACGTCGTCATCGAGCGGATCGTCTACGAGGGTTATGGGCCCGGCGGCGTCGCGATCCTCGTCGATGCGCTCACCGACAACCGCAACCGGACCGGATCGGAGATTCGCCACGCCTTCGACCGCCACGGCGGCAGCCTCGGCGAGCCGAACTCGGTCGCCTGGAACTTCGAGAAGCGCGGGGTCATCCTCGTCGACGGCGACCGCTACGACGAGGACGACCTGATCATCGCGATCGACGCCGGCGCCGATGACGTCGTCGACGACGACGGGACCTTCCGGGTGCTGACCGCCCCCGGCGACCTCGCAGCGGTCCGGGCGTCGCTCGACGACGCCGGTGTCGAGATCGTGTCCTCGGACGTCGCGATGGACCCGAAGAACACCGTGGACGTGGAGGAGGGGCAGGCGAAGACGCTGCTGAACCTGATCGAGGCGCTCGAGGAGCACGACGACGTCGACGCGGTCCACGCCAACTTCGAGATGAGCGAGGACGTCATGGAGCGCGCTCTGGCCTGATCGGGGGTCCTCGCCCGGGGAGGCATCCGGGGCTCGATCCAGAATGTCCCGGGTATGCGGATCGTGATGGGAATCGATCCGGGCGTCGCGAACACCGGCTTCGGTGTCGTCAGGGTGGCCGGATCGCGGATGACGGCGATCGACGGTGGCACCGTCGAGATCCCCTCCGACATCCCCGCCGAGCAGCGCCTGCTCAGGATTCACGACTCGATCTGCGAGCTGATCGAGTGGCACGAGCCTCATTCGCTGGCGCTCGAGAGCATCTACTTCGGCAGGAACGTGCGGTCGGCGATCGGCGTCGGCCAGGCGCGCGGAGTGGTCATGCTCGCGGCGGCGTCCCGCGACATCCCCTGCTTCGACTACACGCCCCAGGCCGTCAAGCTGGCCGTCTGCGGCACCGGCGGAGCCGCCAAGGACCAGGTCAAGCACATGGTCGGCGTCCTCCTCAGCCTTCCGGTCGAGCCGCCCTCGGATCATGCCGCCGATGCCCTGGCCGTCGCCGTCTGCCACGCCTCCCACGCCCGAGCCGAGCAGGCCGCCGAGGCGGCCGTGGCCGGATGATCGCCGCCGTCACCGGCGAGGTCGTCTCGCGTCGCAGCGACCACGTGGTGATCGACGCTCACGGCGTCGGCTACCGGCTCTCCGTCTCGGCCGAGACGCTGCGCACGGTGCCGGCCGTCGGCGAGCGGGTGTCCCTGCACGCCCACCTGATCCCGCGCGACGACGCCCTCGCCCTCTACGGCTTCGCGTCCGAGGACGAGCGCGAGCTCTTCCTGTCGCTGATCTCCGTCTCCGGCGTCGGGCCGAAGGTCGCGATGGCGGTCCTCTCGGGCGGGAGCACGGGCGAGCTGCTGCGGGCGATCGCGGCGGGGGACGCCAAGCGCTTCCAGGCGGTGCCGGGGATCGGCAAGCGGACGGCGGAGCGGATCATCGTCGAGCTCCGCGAGCGGGTCGCCGGCGAGCTCGAGGAGGGAGTCGCCGCCGTGACGGCAGAGGACGGCGCCCGGGAGGAGGCGCGCGAGGGCCTGATCGGGCTCGGCTACACGCCGGTCGAGGTGGAGCGGCTGCTCGGCGCGGTGAGCGGCGAGACGGCCGAGGAGCTCGTGGAGGCGGCGCTTCGCAACGCTCGCGCCGCCGCGTAGTCCAAGCTGTGGGCCAGCGATGGGAATCGAGCGCATACCATTGAACGAGGCGGCGATCGCAGCGGACGCGGAACCGCGGATCGCCGACGCCAGGCGGGAGCGCGGGGAGGAGGACCTCGACCGCAACCTGCGCCCGACGCGCCTCGCCGACTTCGTCAACCAGCGCCAGGTCACCGACCAGCTCGGCGTCTTCATCGAGGCCGCCCGCCGACGCCGGGAGCCGCTCGACCACGTCCTGCTCGCCGGCCCGCCGGGACTGGGCAAGACGTCGCTCGCTCACATCATCGCCTCCGAGCTCGGGGTCCCGATGATCCAGACGGCCGGGCCGGCGCTCGAGCGAAAGGCCGACGTGGCCAGCTTCCTGACGACGCTCGAGCCCGGAAGCGTCTTCTTCATCGACGAGATCCACCGCCTGAACCGGGCCATCGAGGAGACGCTGTATCCGGCGATGGAGGACCGGCAGCTGCCGGTGGTGCTCGGCCAGGGTGCCGGGGCCCGCACGGTGACGCTCGACCTCCCCGACTTCACGCTCGTCGGTGCGACGACTCGCGCCGGCCTGCTGACGACGCCGCTCCGCGACCGCTTCGGGGTCAGCCACCGGCTCGAGCATTACGAGCCCGCCGACCTGGCGATGATCGTCGAGCGCTCCGCCGGGATCCTCGGGGTGGAGATCGAGCCGGCCGGGACGGCAGCGATCGCCGCCCGCTCGCGCGGCACGCCCCGCGTCGCCAACCGGCTGCTCAAGCGCGTTCGCGACTACGCGGAGGTGCACGGCGGCGGCGTCGTCACCGGCGACGTGGCCGCCGCCGCGCTGGCGATGCTCGAGGTCGACGAGGGTGGGCTCGACCGCCATGACCGGGCGATCCTCGACGCGATCGCCGGCAAGTTCTCGGGCGGCCCCGTCGGCCTCTCGACCCTGGCCGCCGCCGTCGACGAGGAGCCCGACACGATCGAGGACGTCTACGAGCCGTACCTGCTCCAGCAGGGGTTGATGAAGCGGACGCCCCGCGGGCGGGTGGTGACCGAGCGCGGCTACGCGCACCTCGGCCTGCCGGTGCCCGAGGGCGCACCAAGCCTCTTCTAGTTCCGTCCATCTCCGCTCGCTCAAAGTCGCGGTGGCTCGGAGAGATCGAGTGGTCGATGGCAAGAACCGACGACGGAGTGGACGCTTCCTGCCATCCACCCGGCCTCGGATGCGGAAAACGACCAAGGGATGGTCGGAATCAGCAGCCGAGCTCAACGAGGGAGCCTCGCCGACCGGCCGCGCCCGCGAAGTCGCCGACGCCGATTCATTAGCCTTCCGCCCGTGCCCTTCTTCATCTGTCCCAACTGCGGCAACCGCGTGCAGAGCGGCGAGCGCACGGCTGGTCTGTCGAGCCGGCCGAAGGGGTGCCCGAAGTGCGGGTTCGGGTTCCTCTTCGAGCTGCTCGACGACTACTACCCGCGCCCGGAGGCGGCCTTCTTCACCTGCGACGCCGAGGGGCGGGTGCTCGACGTCGGCCGGGGGGGATTCGAGCTCACCGGGCTCACCGACGAGGATGTGATCGGCCGCCCCGTGAAGGAGGTCCTCGGGCTCGAGTGGATCGATCCCGGAGACGGGGGGGAGGCCGCCGACACCGACGGGAACGGCGTCGCCGACCCGATCGAGACGACCCTGGAGTGGGGCGTGCGCTCACTCGGCAAGCGGGTGGCGGTCCACGCCGAGGGCGACCTGCCGGCGAAGGCCGTCGCCGACGTCTTCCCGGCCTACGATGACGACGGCGGAATGCTGCTCGTGCTCACGCCGGAGTAGGCGGCGGGCAAGGGCAACCCCTCCCGCCGTACGCTGACCTCACTCCATGGGCTCACGCCGCTCGAACATCATCATCATCAGCCTGATCCTGGTCCTCCTGGCCGGGTCGCTGTACGTGATCTTCACGAAGCCGACCAAGCTCGGCCTCGATCTCAGCGGCGGCACGCAGCTCATCTACCAGGGAGAGCCGAGCGCGGAGAACCCGACCGTCGACCAGGAGGACATCGACCGGGCGATCGAGATCATCCGCGACCGCGTCGACGCGCTCGGCGTCTCCGAGCCCGAGATCGCGCCGCTCGGGACCGACCAGGTCCAGATCAGCCTCCCGAACGTCCAGGACACCCAGCGGGCGATCGAGCAGGTCGGCGACACCGCCAAGCTCTACTTCTACGACCTCGAGCCGAACGTCGTCCCGCTCGATCCGAAGACACAGGAGGTGACGCCGTCCAACCTCGACCAGCAGGCGACGACGAGCCTCTACGACGCGGTCGTGCTCGCCTCGAAGCAGGACACGACGTGCGGCGGGGTCTGCACGACGACCGGGCCCGAGTACTACCTGTTCGAGAAGAAGAGCAGCGACTACGTAGCCGGCCCGGAGACGAGCAAGCGCGATCTGTTCTCGACCGACGCGGCGCAGGCGGTCCCGAAGGACGACCAGGAGATCCTCACCGTCCCGCAGGGGACGATCGTCGTCCAGGACCAGCAGGACGACCCGAACGCGACCCCGCGCTACTTCGTGCTCAAGGACAAGCCGGAGCTGAGCGGCGACGACATCACCAACCCCGAGCAGAACTTCGACCAGAACAACCAGCCGAACGTCACCTTCGACTTCACCGACAAGGGCCGCGTCGCCTTCCAGAACATCACCCGGCGGATCGCCCAGCGCGGGCAGGAGTCGCTCGGGCCGCCGTACTCGTTCGCGATCGTCCTCGACCAGAAGATCGTCTCGCGTCCGGTCATCGACTACCAGGAGAACCCGGACGGGATCGACGGGCGCACGGGTGCGCAGATCTCCGGCGGCTTCACGATCCAGCAGGCGCAGGACCTCGCGACGTTCCTGAAGATCGGCGCGCTGCCGGTCAACCTGAAGCTGATCAGCCAGAGCACCGTCACGGCGACGCTCGGCCAGCAGGCGCTCGACGACGGGCTCAAGGCGGGCCTGATCGGCCTGATCCTCGTCTCGGTCTTCTTCCTCCTCTACTACCGCTTCCTCGGCGCGATCGCGATCCTCGGACTCGGCGTCTACGCCGTCTTCTTCCTGGCGATCATGAAGCTGATCCCGATCACGCTGACGCTGCCCGGGATCGCCGGCCTGATCCTCACGATCGGCGTCGCCGCGGACTCGAACGTCGTCATCTTCGAGCGAATAAAGGAGGAGTCGCGCAAGGGCCACTCGATGATCTCCTCGATCACGACCGGCTACAAGCGCGGGATCAGCACGATCATCGACGCGAACGTGATCACGCTGCTGACCGCGTTCATCCTCTTCGGGCTCGCCACCGCGGGCGTCAAGGGGTTCGCGTTCACCCTCGGGATCGGGACGATCGTCTCGCTGCTGACCGCGGTCGTGTTCACCCGCGCCATCCTCGGCCTGCTCGGGCGGAGTCCGATCCTGCGCTCGCCGGCGTTCCTCGGCGCCCGCCCGCAGCGCTTCACCTGGCACTTCAACTTCGCCGGCGCCAGCCGCTGGTTCTTCTCGATCTCGGGGCTCATCCTGGCGATCGGCGCCCTCTCGTTCGCGACCAACCAGCTCAACTTCGGGATCGACTTCGAGTCGGGGACGAAGATCGACGCCGCGCTCGCGGAGCCCGCGACCGTCGACGAGGTGCGAACGTCGCTCAGCGACGCCGGGGTTGCCGACGTCGAGGCCGTGAAGGTCCAGGAGGTGGAGGAGCCCGACTTCGGCGAGAACGTCTTCCAGATCCAGGGGACGATCCCGCCCGACGAGGTCGGCTCGGTCCAGCGCCAGCTCGACGCCGACTACGGCTTCGAGGGCGGGGAGGACACCGGCTTCGAGAGTCAGTCGGTTGGGCCGACGTTCGGCCAGCAGGTCGCGCGGAGCGCCGGCTACGCGATCGCGTTCTCGCTGCTGCTGATCGCCGCCTACGTCGCCTTCCGGTTCGAGCCCAAGTACGCGATCCCGGTCATGATCGCCGTGGTCCACGACATCCTCATCACCGCGGGCGTCTACTCGCTGGTGGGAAGGGAGGTCACGAGCGCAACCGTCGCCGCCTTCCTGACGATCCTCGGATATTCGCTCTACGACACGGTCATCGTCTTCGACCGAATACGCGAGAACGTCCCGCGACTGCCGCGGGCGACCTTCTCGCAGATCGCGAACCGCTCGCTGAGCGAGGTCCTGACCCGATCGCTGATCACGGGGCTGTCGACCGTGTTCCTGATCGGGGTGATCCTCGTCTTCGGCGGCGAGACCCTCCGCGACTTCGCCTTCGCGATGATGGTGGGCGTCCTGTCCGGAACGTATTCGTCGATCTTCATCGCGACGCCGGTGCTGATCGCCTGGAAGGAGCGCGAGCCGGCCTATCAGGCGCGGGCGCTGCGGATCAACGAGCAGATGGGATACGTGCCGGCTTTCCCGGAGGACAACGAGGTCGCGCTGGTCGGCGGCGAGCCCGATCCCAGCGCCACCGCCGCGGGGGCGGCGGACGAGGGCGCGACGGAAGGACCAGGGAGAAAGCGGGCCCCGGCCGCGCCGGAGCCGACCCGGGCGCCCGCGGCCACGGCGACCGCGGTCGAGGAGGACGACGGCGCGGAGCCCGGCGATGGGGGCGATGCGGACGTGAGCGAGCGGGAGCGGCGCCTCGCCGCGCGCCGTCGCCGCCAGGAGCACAAGCGAAAGCACGGGAGGAACCGCTGAGATGGCCCTGCTCGTCTGGATCACGCTCGGCGTTGCGATCTGGCACTTCACCGTCTTCGTGCCCGACAAGTTCGTCGGCGGCATCATCGGCGCCTTCCTCGCCTCGGCTGCCGGCGCCGTCGTCACCGGAGCGCTGTGGCAGATCGCCCAGGGCGACAGCCTCGGCGAGACCGACATCCTCACCTTCATCGCGGCCGTGCCCGGCAGCCTGATCGCGCTCGCGATCACCTACGTGATCGGCTCGCGCGACCCCTCCAAGCACCCGCTGCACTACGGCGACGCCTGAGCGCCTCGACGGCGCTCGGATCCCGGCGCGCTCGCCGGCCCGCACAGCGGCGGGGTAGACCGGGCAAATAGCGGGTTCGGGCGCCGATTCCGTCCTCGAACGGTGCAAGCCTGATGCCGTGAGCGCAACCTCCGAAACGGCACCGTTCCGCGCCCGCCCGTACGACTACGCGGAGGCGCGGCTGATCGCCGACGAGCTCGGTCTCGCCGAGCCGGTCGCGATCGCGCTCGTCAGGCGCGGGCACCGCACCCCGGCGGCCGCACGCGAGTTCATCGCCGCCGCCGAGACCCACGATCCGTCGCGATTCGAGGGCATCGCGGCGGCGGTGGAGAGGATCACCGCGGCGATCGGCCGCGGTGACCGCATCACGGTTCACGGCGATTACGACGTCGACGGGATCTGCTCGACCGCGATCATGATCTCGGCCCTGCGGCGGGCGGGCGCCGACTGCGACTGGCTCATTCCCGACCGGCTCAATGACGGCTACGGCCTCAGCGAGTCGTCGCTGCTGGCATTGCGCGAGCGCCGCAGCGGCCTGGTGATCACCGTCGACTGCGGAATCGCCTCCGCCGACCAGGTCGAGGCGATCGAGGCCGCCGGCATCGAGGTCGTCGTCAGCGACCACCATCAGCCCGGTGAGCGCCTGCCCGCCTGCCCGATCGTCCATCCGCAGGTCTGCGGCTATCCGTTCGAGGCGCTCTGCGGCGCCGGTGTCGCCGCCAAGCTGGCGCAGGCACTGGAGCGGGCGCTCTCCGGCGACGATTCGCTGCCGCTCCGGGGTCTGGACCTCGTGGCGCTCGCGACCGTCGCCGACCTCGTCCCGCTGGTCGGCGAGAACCGCCATCTGGTCCGCCGTGGGCTCGAGGAGATACGGCGGCGACCGCGCCCGGGCCTGCGGGCGCTGATGGAGGCCGCGCGAGTGGAGCCGGAGCGCGTCGACGAGGGCGACATCGCCTTCCGCCTCGGGCCGCGGCTCAACGCAGCCGGCCGGCTTTATCGGGCCGACGCCGGCGTCGAGCTGATGCTGACCACCGATCCCGCCCGCGCGGGCGCCATCGCGGCCGAGCTCGATGCGGCCAATCACGAGCGCCGGGAGACGGAGCGAGCCGTCAGCAACCAGGCGGAGGCCGCGCTGCGCGAGCTGCCGGACGATCTCCGGGATGCCCCGGCGATCGTCGTCGCCGGCGAGGGATGGCACCCCGGGGTCGTGGGCATCGTGGCCTCCCGCCTCGTCGAACGTCACGGCAGGCCCGCGATCGTGCTGGCGATCGACGACCGGGGGAGGGCCAAGGGCTCGGGGCGGAGCGTCGAGGGATTCGACCTGCTGGCCGCTCTCGATGCGTGCGCCGGCCATCTCGATCGGTACGGGGGACACCGCGCGGCGGCCGGCCTCGAGCTGAGCGCCGACGCGATCGCAGGGTTCCGCGATGCCCTGATCGCCCACGCCCGCACCGTGGAGCCGTCGAGGGAGCCCCGCGAGGCGTCGCTCGTGGACGCGTTCGTCGGAGCGGACGCCCTCGACCTCGAGGTCGCCGAGCAGCTCGCCGGGCTGGCTCCATTCGGACAGGGCAATCCGGGCATCCGCCTCCTGGTCCCGGGCGCGCGGGTCGGGGACGTCCGGCCGATGGGCGAAGAGGGAAAGCACGCCCGCTTCAACCTCAGCACCGGGACGCTCTCGGCCCGAGGCGTGGCTTTCAACGCGAACGGCGTGCTGGCCGCGGCGCAGCGTGAGCCGCACGACATCGCGGTGCGGCTCGAGGTCAACCACTGGAACGGCGCGGTCGAGCCGCGGGCGGTGCTCGCCGAAGCCTATGCGCGCGGGGCGCCGGACCACGAGCCCCACGGCCACCGCTGCACCGACGCCCCGGCCGAGCTCTGGTGGGGCCGCTTCGACGCCGAGATCGCCCGCGATCCGGCCGTCGCGCGCCCGATCGCTTCCGGCGCGGAGCCCGAACGCCGCATGCTCGACGCCCGCGGGGCATCCGCGACCGCGCGGATCGCCGAGCTGCTTTCGAGCGGTGCCCGGGTGATGGTCCTCGCCGCCGACGGCGGCCGGCGGTCCGGCCTCGCCGAGCCGGGCGCGATCGCCGGCTCGGAGGCCGCGGCCTGCAGCTGCCTGCGCTGTCCCGACGGCGAGTTGACGAGGCTGGTGGCCGATCCGGCCTGCAACCTCGTCATCACCGACTGGCAGTCGCTGGAGGCGGACCCCGGTGCGGCGGGTGCCTTCGAGCACCTCGTCCTCGTCGATCCTCCGTCGGGGCCCGGGCAGGAGGCGGCGCTCGCCGGCACCGGCTCGGGATTCGCCCACCGCTGCTGGGGCGCGAGCGCGGAGCTCGCCGAGATGTGCTGGGACTCGGAGTGGGATCTGCGCGGCCCGCTCGCCGATCTGTACCGCGGTCTCGGCGCGGGCGAGCGCCGCGAGGATGCGCTCCGGGCGCTTCTCGTCGGCACGGCGAGGTACGGCCGCTCACCGGAGGCGGCCGCGCGCACCGTCCGGGTCCTGGCCGAGCTCGGGATCGTGTCCGGTTGCGACGAGGTGGATGCCCGCACCCTTCGGGTCGTATCCTCGGAGAAGACGAAGCTGGAACTCTCCGGCGCCTATCGCGCGTACCTGGAGACCCATCAGGAAGGCCGAAAATACCTGCAGAGCCGAAGAACGGAGCCCTGACGGGCATGGAGCAGGGCGCCGAAGGCGTCGCGCTCGGCGCTGCCACGGACGAGCCGGGCAGGATCCGCGTCGGGGTCGACGAGAGCCCCGGTGCGCCCGCTCCGATCGACGCGATCAATCGCGATCTCACCGATCGCGAGCGGGAGCTGCTCGGGGATCTGCTCGCGGTGATCAGCGAGCACGACTCCGGCAACGGCGAGGCCGTGGACCACCAGGAGGTCGAGCGCGCCTTCGTCTTCGCCTGCGAGCGGCACGCCGATCAGCGCCGGCGCTCGGGCGAGGAGTTCATCAGCCACCCGGTCGAGGTGGCCAAGATCTGTGCCGGCCTGCGCCTCGACACCGAGACGCTCTGCGCGGCGCTGTTGCACGACACCGTCGAGGACACGAGCGCCAGCCTCGGCGAGGTCTCCAACGGCTTCGGCAGACAGGTCGCCCACCTCGTCGACGGCGTCACCAAGCTGACCGGCATCACCTTCGAGAGCCGGGACGAGAGCCAGGCGGAGAACTACCGGAAGATGATGGTCGCGATGGCCGCCGACGTGCGGGTCATCCTGATCAAGCTCGCCGATCGTCTCCACAACATGCGCACGCTCGGAGCGATGCCGAAGCAGAAGCAGCTGGCGAAGGCCCGCGAGACGCTCGAGATCTACGCGCCGCTGGCGCACCGGCTGGGGATCCACGCGATCAAGTGGGAGCTCGAGGACCTCGCGTTCCAGGTCCTGCACCCGCGCAAGTACGACGAGATCAAGAAGCTGGTCGGCCAGCAGCGCGACGAGCGCGCCCGCTACGTCGCGGAGGCGGGCGCGTTCCTGGGGAAGGAGCTGGGAGCGGTCGGCATCGACGCGGAGATCTCCGGCCGCGCCAAGCACTTCTACTCGATCTACTCGAAGATGACCAAGAAGGGGCGCGAGTTCAACGAGATCTACGACCTCACCGCGATGCGGGTGATCGTCGACTCGGTCAAGGACTGCTACGGGGCGATCGGGGTCATCCACGCCCTCTGGAAGCCGCTGCCCGGCCGGTTCAAGGACTTCATCGCGACCCCGAAGATGAACCTGTACCAGACGCTCCACACGACCGTGATCGGGCCCCAGGGCCAGCCGCTCGAGATTCAGGTGCGGACCGCCGAGATGCACGAGCTCGCGGAGTACGGGGTCGCGGCCCACGTCATCTACAAGGAGGGCGCGAAGGGCAAGGATCCCGGGCGCGACAAGATGACCTGGCTGCGGCACCTGCTCGACGCCGAGGGCGAGGGGGATCCGCAGGAGTTCCTGGAGGCGCTGAAGGTCGACCTGTTCGAGGACGAGGTCTTCGTGTTCACGCCGAAGGGCGAGATCAAGAACCTGTCGGCGGGCTCGACGCCGCTCGACTTCGCCTACGCGGTGCACACCGACGTCGGCCATCGCTGCGTCGGCGCCAAGGTCAACGGCAAGATCGTGCCGCTGCACTACACGCTGCGGAGCGGCGACATCGTCGAGATCCTCACCGGCAAGCGCGAGCGCGGGCCCTCGCGCGACTGGCTCGGCCTCGTGCGGACGAGCCGCGCCCGCAACAAGATCCGCGCGTTCCTGAAGTCGGAGCGCCGCGAGGACGCCGAGAAGAAGGGCCGCGACGACCTCTCCGAGGCGTTGCGAAAGCGAGGGCTGCCGCCCCAGAAGCTCGGCGGCTCACCGCTGCTCGTCGACGTGATCCGCGAGGTCGGTTTCCGCAAGGCCGACGACTTCTACGTGGCGCTCGGCCAGGGCAAGATCAGCACCAAGACCGTCGTCAACAAGGTCCTCCAGCGCCTCAAGCAGGGCGAGGGCGTCGGCGAGGAGGAGACGGCCGGGGGCGGGGGCGTCCTCCAGGGCCGCGATGCCCGCGAGCGCCATCATCAGGAGGCGACCGACTACGGGATCGAGGTCGAGGGCGTCGACGACGTCATGGTCCGGCTCGCCAAGTGCTGCCGCCCCGTGCCGGGTGACGCCATCGTCGGCTACGTCTCGCTCGGCCGCGGCATCACGATCCACCGCGACGACTGCAACAACGTGAGCGCGCTGATGCGATCGCCGGACCGCTTCACGCCGGTCCACTGGGCGGGGGACAACCGCACCTCCTACCGGGTCGAGATCGCCATCGATGCCTATGACCGGACGCGCCTGCTCGAAGACCTTTCGCGGACCTTCTCCGAAGCAGGCGTGAACATCCTCGAGGCCCGCTGCCTGACCAAGTACCCGATGGTCCAGAACCGCTTCGTCGTCGAAGTCGGCGACACCGATCAGCTGAAGACGGCGATCTCGCGCCTGCGCCAGGTCGATCAGGTCTTCGACGCCTACCGGATCACGCCCTGACCCCCGGCAGGGGCCAGGCCGGCCCGCCGGCGTGGGTCGGTTTCGTCATCCCTGGGGTGCTCGATCCGACCCGCGTCAGCCGGCGCGAGCCCGTTTCCCGGCGACAACCCCGGTTGCCGGCTCAGGGCGATGCCTGCGCGAGCTCCGCCCGGATCGCATCGGCGACCGCTGCGAGGTGCGCCTCGTCCTCGTAGGGGTTCCGGGGCCAGAAGAAGCCACGCAGCCCGTCCTTGCGGTTGCGGGGGACGATGTGGACGTGGAGATGGGGAACGCTCTGGCTGACCTTGTTGTTGAGTGCCACGAAGGTGCCCTGCGACCCCATCGCCCTGCGGACGGCCCCCGCGAGGGTGCGGGCCGTGGCGAAGAGGGGTTCGACGAGGAGCGCGGGCAGGTCCTCGATCGTCTCGTGGTGCTCGCGGGGGACGAGGAGCACGTGCCCCGGGAAGAGGGGCCGGTGGTCGAGGAACGCGACGGTGGTGTCGTCCCCGTGGACGATCTCCGCCGCCACGTCACCGGCGACGATCGAGCAGAAGATGCAGTCCGGGTCGGGCGCCACTCTCAGGAGACGAAGCGGATCGAACCGGGGTCGACGGCGAGCTCGAGCTCGCCGTGGAACCCGATCGGGTCGCCGTCGAGCTGGACCGGGAACTTGCGCCAGCCGCCCTGCTCGTCACGGGAGGCGGACTCGATGCGCCCGTCGGTGACCCCGTCGAAGACGTCGATCCGGCGGTGGTCCCCGGCGCTGGATCGCTTGCCGAGGACGCGGCGAGCGATGAACGGAACGTCGCGCTGGCGGGCGCGGTGGAGGACGGCGAGCGAGAGCCCGCCGTCGTCGATCTCCACGTTCTTCGAGATCCTGATCTCGCGCCCGCGGAAGTAGGTGAACGGGTCGGTGTTCTGACAGATGGCGGTGACGCCCTCGGTCTCGCTGCCGTCGCAGCTGACCTTCATCACCACGGGGTTGCGCAGGTACTCGGAGTAGAAGCCCCTGACCGCCGCCCAGGTGTAGTACCAGGGCCCGAACCGGTGCTTCATCTTCGGATGCGAGTCGACCTGGTGGGCCGCGGTGGCGTCGAGGCCGGCGCCGCAGGCGAAGACGAAGCGACGGCCGTTCGCCACACCGAGGTCGATCGACCGGGGCTGGAAGTCGTCGGCGCAGCTGAGGAGGTGCTCGGTCGCGTCGACGACGTCGTTGGGAATCCCGAGCGAGCGGGCGACGACGTTGGTCGATCCGCCCGGGAGCACCGACACCGGGATGTCGGTCCCGTGGAGTCCGTTGACGACCTCGTTCAGGGTCCCGTCACCGCCGAAGGCGACGACGATGTCGTAGCCGCCGTCGACCGCCTCGCGCCCGATCTCGGTCGCGTGGTTCTGCGCCTGGGTGCTGACGGCTTCGACCTCGTAGCGACCCTGGAGCGCGTACACGACCAGGTTCTTGAGCCGGTCGGAGACCGTCGTCGCGTACGGGTTGACGATGATCAGCATCCGGCGCTTCCGGCGCCCCCGGCCTTCGTCCCCGGAGGCTGACGGCGGCAGCGGGTCGCTCATGAGCGGATGAAGGCCAGGACCTCGTCGCGCTTCGCCTCCATGTCCTCGCGGGAGACGAGCGACTCCAGGTTGAGGCGCAGCAGCGGCTCCGTGTTCGAGGGCCTGACGTTGAAGTGCCAGTCGGGGTAGTCGACCGAGACGCCGTCGAGCCAGCCGATCTCGGCATCCGGGTGGCGCTCGGCGATCGCCTTCATCTTGGCCTCGGGGTCGGCGACCTCCGAGTTGATCTCACCGCTGATGAAGTACTTCGAGCGCAGGTCCCCGACGAGATCGGAGAGCCTGCGGCCGGACTTCGAGACCAGCTCGAGCACGAGCAGCGCCGGGATCGTCCCGGAGTCCGCGTTGTAGAACTGGCGGAAGTAGTAGTGGCCGGAGACCTCGCCGGCGAACTCGCCGCCGACCTCCTTCATCGACCGCTTCATGAACGCGTGGCCGACGCGGTTGATGTGAGCGGTGCCGCCGTGGGCGTTCACCGTGTCGGGCACCGCCCGGCTCGCGCGCACGTCGTAGAGGATGTCGGCTCCGGGCGTCTTCTCGAGCACGAGCTCGGCCAGCAGCGCGGTCAGGAAGTCGCCGTCGACGAACTCGCCGTCGTCGTCGATGAAGAAGCAGCGGTCCGCATCTCCGTCCCAGGCGATGCCGAGGTCGGCTCCCTCGGAGCGCACCCGCTCGATGATGAACTCCCGGTTCTCCGGCAGGAGCGGATTCGGCTCGTGGTCGGGGAAGTTGCCGTCGGGCGTCCAGTAGGTCGCGATCAGCTCGATCGGGAACTCCTCCAGCAGCGGGCCGACCATCTGGCCCGCCATGCCGTTGCCGCCGTCGACGACGACCTTCAGCGGCTTCAGGGCCCCGGTGTCGATGAACGAGAGGGCCCGCTCGCGGAATGCGGGGAAGACGTCGACCTCCTCGGCCGACCCGCCTCCGGGCGCATCGCCGAGCCCGGCGAGGATCAGGTCGCGGATCGCGGTGATGCCGGTGTCTCCGGAGAGGGCGAGGGCGCCCTCGCGGACCAGCTTCACACCCGTGTAGGCCTTCGGGTTGTGGGAGGCGGTGACCATCGCGCCTCCGTCCAGATCCCGCGCTCCGACCATGAAGTAGAGCATCTCGGTGCCGACCATCCCGGCATCGAGCACGTGAGCGCCCTCGGCGACGATCCCGTCCCGGAGCCGGCCCGCCATCTCCGGCGCCTGGAGCCGCATGTCGCGCCCGACGCCGACGCCGAGGTCGCCGACCTCCTTGCCGCGCAGCTCGGCGAGCACGCGGGCGAACGCCCGGCCGAGCAGGTAGGCCGTGTCGCCGTCCATCTCCTCGCCGTAGAGCCCGCGGACGTCGTAGGCCTTGAAGATGCCTTCCGGGACCGAACCGGTCCCGCCGTTCAACTCCGTGCTCAAGTGAAGCCTCCTTCGAGGGCGTCGTAGCTCTCTTCCAGGCTCTGGGGCATGACTCTGGTGTCCGCCAGAACCGGCATGTAGTTGTTGTCGCCGGCCCAGCGCGGGACGACGTGCAGGTGGATGTGCCCTTCCACGCCGGCTCCCGCGACCCTGCCCTGGTTGATGCCGACGTTGAACCCCTCCGGCGAGTAGACCTCCTCGATCCGCCGCATCGCCCGCTGGGCGAGGTCCATCATCTCGGCGGTGATCTCCGGCCCGACGTCCTGGAGGCGGCCGACGTGCTCGAACGGCGTCACCATCAGGTGCCCGCTCGTATAGGGGAAGAGGTTGAGGATCACGAAGCAGCGCTCGCCGCGGTGGACGATCAGCGCCTCGCGATCGTCTCCGAGCGCCGGCTTGGCGCAGAAGACGCATTCGTCCGATTTGTTCGCGTCCTTCACGTAACGGAGGCGCCACGGCGCCCAGATCCTCTGGTTGGCCATTCGGCGGTGATCCTATGGGAGCGCCGAGCCGTGCTTCGCCGCGAGCTTCTCGCCGTGCTCGCGCCAGGCATCGGTGAGCGCGTCCGCCGCGAGGATCCGCGGGCCGAGCGAGCTGTCCTCGAAGAGGACCCGCCCGAGCAGCTCGATCGTCACCTCGTGAGCGGGGCGCGAGGTGACCTCGATCGGATCGCCGGCCTCGACCGGGCCGGCCTCGACGATCCGCAGGTAGGTGCCGAGGCGGAGCGAGCGCGCGAACCGCTTGACGAACCGCTGGTCGCCCATCTTGGCGCCGAGGGTGCTGCACGGCTGCCGGGGCTCCGAGACCTCGAGCAGCGCCTCGCCCACGCGCCAGCGCTCACCGATCCGGGCTCCTCCGATCGCGATCCCGCTCGTCGTCAGGTTCTCCCCGAACCATCCGGGCGCCAGATCGCGCCCCAGCTCGCCCGACCACCACCCGTAATCCTCGGCTGCGTAGGCGTAGACGGCCTTGTCGACACCGCCGTGCACGGCGGTGTCGACCACCGCGTCGCCCGCGACCGCGTCGTCCCGCAGGAGCACCGGACCGCTCACCGCCTCCTTGAAGATCCCCGTCTTGCGCGGGCTGCCGTTGATCGTGATCAGCCGCGGGCGGGCCACGTTCACCGACGCGACGCGAGCCGCCGCCGCGCTCACAGCCAGCCGCGACGGCGGAAATAGCCCAGCATCCCGACCAATATCAGCGCCATCGCCCCGATCACGAGCCAGAAGTCGAACGAGTCTCCCTCGCCGGGCACGCCCACGTTCATCCCCCAGATGCTGGCGACCAGGGTCAGCGGCAGGACGATGACGCTGATCGCCGTCAGGACGCGCAGGATCTCGTTGACGCGGTGGTTGATCACCGACTCGTTCGTGTCCTCGAGCGCCTCGATCACCTCCTTGTAGTTCTCGAGCATGTCCCAGATCCGCTCGTGCGCGTCGACGACGTCGTCGAAGTAGATCTCGATGTCGAGGTTCGGCGCGAGGAAGCGCTGCTTGTAGTTCTCGAGGTCGCGGAGGACGGGTCGCTGCGGCCGAATGACCTTGCGGAAGTTGATGATCTCCTGCTTCACCTTGGAGATGTCGCGCACGACCTCCTCGGAGCGCTCGTCCTCGAAGATGTCGTCCTCGATCGCATCGAGCTTGTTGCCGATCTTCCGGAGCATCGGGAAGCAGTAGTCGAAGGCGTCGTCGACGATCCGGTAGAGCAGGTATCCGGAGCCCCGCGAGAAGACCTTCTCCCGGAATCCGTCGTTCGAGCGGACCCGCTCGAACAGGTACTCGACCGGCTGCAGCTCCTGGTTCGGGATCGTGATGACGAAGTCGGGGCCGACGAACATGTCGAGCTCGCCCGTGTTCAGCCTGCCGACCGAGGAGTCGAAGACCGGCAGGTGGAGGACGATGAACAGGTACTGGGGGTATTCGTCGATCTTCGGCCGCTGGTTGCGGGAGGCGACGTCCTCGAGGTCCAGGGCATGGAACTCGAAGTGCTCCTGCAGCCAGCTCCACTCGACCGGCGTCGGACGCTCGATGTGGACCCACCGAAGGCCGGAGCCCTCGACGATCTCGATGTTGGGCTCAGCCGGCGCGGCCGGTGCGGTTGCGACCGGCTCGGCGGCACGATATGTCCGCCGCAGCCTCGGCTTCGGAAGGCTCGGCATCGTTCTCTTCCTGCGCATCGGTCGCGTACATGGCGACTGCAAGACTACGCGACCGCGGCGACTCCGCCGTTTCCTTCGCGGCGGCGGCTGTTATATTGCGGCTCACATAGACCGCCACATCCAGAGGGGTGGAGGGAACTGGCCCGACGAAACCCCGGCAACCCCCCCAAGGACGACAGTCCGGAGGGGAAGGTGCCAAGTCCAACAGGCGACGAGCCTGGGAGATGTGAGTGGAAGTCCCACTCGGA
The DNA here is from genome assembly GCA_020438445.1 of Solirubrobacterales bacterium. GTDB lineage: Bacteria > Actinomycetota > Thermoleophilia > Solirubrobacterales > 70-9 > RHKX01. The sequence goes on along the minus strand of JAGQUO010000020.1, from coordinate 5,026 downwards.
CCTCTGCTCACACGGCAGAGGTCTTTTTCGTAGGAAAACCGAGAAGGGACAAGGAGAAACCAAATGGCAGTCAGCGCCCTCAGGTGCAAGGAGTGCGGGACGGAGTACCCACTGGAGGCCCTGTTCGTGTGCGAGCAGTGCTTCGGGCCGCTCGAGGTCACCTATGACCACTCGGGGCTGGACGCCGAGTCCGTCAAGCGGCGGATCCAGGCGGGCAGCAGCGGGATCTGGCGCTATTCCGACTTCCTGCCGTTCGGCTCGCGGCCGGCGAGCGCGATCGAGCCGGGGCTGACGCCCCTCGTCCGGGCCGACCGGCTCGCCGAGCAGCTCGGCGTCGGCGAGGTCTGGATCAAGAACGACGCGGCGAACCCGACCCACAGCTTCAAGGACCGCGTCGTCGCCGTTGCGCTCGCGAAGGCGCTCGAGCTGGGTTTCGACACGGTCGCCTGCGCGTCGACCGGGAACCTCGCGAACGCCGTTGCGGCTCATGCCGCCGCCGCCGGCGTCGACTCCTACGTCTTCGTCCCCGCCGACCTCGAGGAGCAGAAGCTGCTCGCGACCGGCGTCTACGGGACCACGCTCGTCGGCGTCGAGGGCAACTACGACGACGTCAACCGGCTCTGCACCGAGCTCGCCGCCGAGCGCGGCTGGGCGTTCGTCAACGTCAACCTCAGGCCCTACTACGCCGAGGGCTCGAAGACGCTCGCCTACGAGACCGTCGAGCAGCTCGGGTGGCGCCTGCCGGACCGGGTCGTCTGCCCGATCGCATCGGGGTCGCTGTTCACGAAGATCGGCCGCGGCTTCGAGGAGTGGCGTTCGCTCGGCCTCGTCGACGGCGAGCAGCCGACCTTCCATGGGGCGCAGGCAGCGGGTTGTGGCCCGGTCGCCGACGCCTTCGCCGACGGCCACGACGTCTGCCGGCCGGTCCGCCCGGACACGATCGCCAAGAGCCTCGCGATCGGCAACCCCGCCGACGGCCCCTACGCGCTCGACCTGGCCCGCAACACCGGCGGCACGATCGACTCGGTGACCGACGACGAGATCAGGGCGGGTATCCGCCTCCTCGCCGAGACGACCGGGATCTTCACCGAGACGGCCGGCGGCGTCACGACCGCGACCCTGGCGAAGCTCGCCGGGCGGGGCGAGATCGGGCCCGGCGACCGGGTCGTCGTCTACATCACCGGCGAGGGGCTGAAGACCCTGGACGCGGTTCGCGAGGGCTTCACGATGCACGAGATCGAGCCGACGCTCGACTCGTTCGCCGAACACGTGCCCGAGCGCGGTTCCGTCACGGCCCCGGCGCTCAGATAACTTTCGCGAAAACCCGAACGGAGCAACGACGTATGGCAGTAAAGGTGAAGATTCCCGCCCAGCTTCGGCCGGCGACGGGCGGCGAGGGGGAGATCGAGGTCGATGCCGCAACCGTCGGCGATGCGCTCGATGCCGTGTTCGAGAAGCACGACGGGCTGCGGGAGCGGATCACCGAGGACGGTGACCTCCGCCGGTTCGTGAACGTCTACGTCTCGGGCGAGGACATCCGGTTCCAGGACGGCCTCGAGACCACGATCAGCGACGGCGCCGAGGTGACGATCCTGCCGGCGGTCGCCGGCGGCTGAAGCCGCCGGTGCCGGAGCGCCCGGAGACCGTCGCGATCCTCTGCGGGGGTCGCGGCACCCGGCTGCAGGAGCGCACGCACGCGATCCCGAAGGCGCTGGTGGAGATCGGTGGGATCCCGATCGTCCGCCATGTGATCGGGATCTACGCGGCGCAGGGCTTTCGCCGGTTCCTGCTTCTGACCGGGTACCGCGGCGAGATGATCGCCGAGTTCGCGGCCGCCGAGCGCTGGCCCGGCGGAGTGCAGGTCGACTGCCTGCCGACCGGCGACGAGACGCCGACGGGCGGCCGGGTGGCACGGGCCGCCGCGAGCCTGGGGGCGGGAACGTTCGCTCTCACCTACGCCGACGGCGTCGCCGACGTCGACCTCGGCGCCCAGCAGGCGTTCCACCGGAGCCACGACGCCGTCGCGACGATCACCCTCGTCCGGCCGCACTCGCAGTGGGGGGTGGCGGAGCTGGGCGAGGGCGCCCGGATCCGGGGCTTCGTCGAGAAGCCGCGGATGGAGCGGTGGGTCAACGGCGGCTTCATGTTCCTCGAGCCGCGTTCGCTCGAGTACCTGGCCCCCGGCTCGGTGCTCGAGCGCGAGCCGTTCGGGCGGATGGCCGCCGACGGCGTCCTCTGCGGGTTCCGCCACGAGGGCTTCTGGGACTGCATGGACACCTATAAGGACGCGATCCTCCTCAACGACCTCTGGGAGACGGGGGAGAGCCCATGGAGCATCGGGGAGATCCAGGCGGCGGGGCGCTCGTGAGGTCAGCGCTCGTCACCGGCGGCCGGGGCTTCGTCGGCGCGTGGCTCTGCACCGCGCTGCTCGATCGCGGCGTCGACGTCGTCTCGCTGGATCGCCGGGCGCCGAGGGGGCGACCCTCGACGCTCGCGCTGCTCGGGATCGAGGACGAGGTGCGCGAGCGGGAGGGCTCGCTGGTCGATCGCGCATTGCTCGATCGCGTGCTGGCAGATCGCGACGTGGACACCGTCTTCCACCTCGCGGCCGAGACGATCGTCGGCACCGTCCGGGCCGATCCCGCCGCGGCGTTCGACACCAACGTCCGCGGCACCTGGACGGTCCTCGAGGCCTGCCGCGAGCGTGGGGTGGAGCGCGTCGTGTTCGCCTCTTCCGACAAGGCGTACGGCGCCCACGACGAGCTTCCCTACCGCGAGGACCTGGCGCTGAGGCCGACGGCCCCCTACGAGGCGTCGAAGGCCGCGGCCGACCTGATCGCACGGTCGTACTGGCCCAGCTACGGGCTGCCGGTCGCCGTGACGAGGTTCGCGAACATCTACGGCGGCGGCGACCTCAACTTCAGCCGGCTCGTGCCGGAGGCGGCCTGCGCGGCGCTGGACGGCCGCGCTCCGGTGCTGCGCTCCGACGGCTCACCCGTTCGCGATCTCCTCTACGTCGAGGACGCCGCCGCCGCCTACCTCGCGATCGCCGATTCGCTGGGCCGCGAAGAGGTCCGCGGCGAGGCGTTCAACGCCGGCGGCGAACGTCCCTACAGCGTCCTCGAGATCGTCGCCGCCATCACCCGGCTCGCCGCCACCGGCGTCGAGCCCGACGTCCGTGGGGCCGGCAACCCCGACGGTGAGATCGACCGCCAGTACGTCGACGCGTCGAAGCTCCGGCAGTGCTGCGGATGGGAGCCCCGCGTGGGGCTCGAGGACGGCCTCGGGAGGACGCTCGATTGGTACCGCGCCCATCCCGAGGTCCGTCCTCCGGTCAGCTGACGCTGCGGATCAGGCGGGCGTACCGCCCCGCAACGACGTCGGGCCCGAAGCCGGCCAGCGCCGCCCTGCGCAGTGCCCGGCGGTCCCATCGGCGCGAACGCACCGATTCGACGGCGGCGGCGACGTTGTCGGGGGTCGGGTCGAAGATCGGCTCGCCGACGTCGATCCCGATCCGGTCGCGGATCTCCACCAGGGTCGGGCCGTAGCCCGCGACCGGCGTGCCCGCCGCCAGGGCCTCGATGATCACCAGGGCGAACGCTTCGCTCCGGGACGGCAGGCACAGGAGCTCGGCCCCGCTCATCACCTCGATCACGCTCTCGACGTGGCGGCGGTGGCCGAGGAAGGGGGCGAAGGTGACGCGATCGCCGATGCCGAGCTCCGACGTCAGGTCGCGGAGCTCGTCCTCGATCGGCCCCCTTCCCTGCAGGGTCAGCCCGATCCCGGGAAGCGAGGTCATCGCCCGGATCAGGGCCTGCGGGTTCTTGCGGTCGTTGAAGGACCCGACGAACGCGATTCCGGATCGTGGGCCGTCGACGACGAGGGCCGGGTCGGCGAACGCGGGCTGAACCGGATTGCTGATCACGAGTGCCCGCGCCGGGTAGCGCAGGCCGAGCTCGGTCGCACCGACGTCGCGGGTGTGCTGAGACGGGAACACGACCGCCGCCAGGTGGTCGAGGGCCGCCTGCGCGGCCTCCCGGTAGCGGTCGGCGCGCTCGGGATCGTCCTTGGCGCGGATGGCGCGCCACTCGTGGACCACCCCGATGGTCGGCAGGCCGGGTGCGACCGCCGCCTGCACGCGCACGTAGCGGGCGCCGTTGAACGCGGCGATGTTGTTGACGAGGACGGCGTCGGGGCGCTGCTCGTCGAGCAGCAGACGGGTGAATCTCCGGGGCCGGCCGGCCTTCGGCTGCATGAAGATCGGCAGCGGCGCGAGCCGCGAGGCGATCCGGCGGTGGATGCGCTGTGGCGGCGGTATCAGCACGCCGACGGGCTCGATCCGGTGTCGCCAGGGCCTCGTCCGGAGCTCCTCGAGGAGGGTGACGTTGAAGCGGGTGACCCCGCCGCGGAGCTTCCCGCCCCACTCCGGTGGGACGGGGCCGACGGTCAGCAGGCGCTTCTTCAGGGCCTGGGGCGGCGCCGGAAGCCGCACCGGCTCAATCCTGGCCGGTCGGTTCGGTCGTCCGGCCGCAGACGGGGCAGGAGTCGCCTCCGGGGAGACCCCTGCCCTCGCAGTAGGGGCAGACCCCGATCTCCTCGAGGACGCCCAGGACCTCGGTGACGGTGCAGACCAGGAGCCGCTCCTCCTCGACCTCGACCCAGACGCCGGCGCTCGCGGGAAAGACCACGTGATCGCCGGGGGCGACCGGCATCTTCACGCCGGCCTGCTCCCACCAGTCGAGGCCGGGCCCGACCGCGATCACGATCCCGTGCTGCGGCGGCGGCTCGCGGGTGCCGGGAGGGACGACGAGGCCGGAGCGGCGAACCCGATCGGGCTCGAGCTCCTTGATCACGACCTGATCGAACAGCGGGCGCAGAAGGTGACGCATCGGCATGGAGGTTAGTGGGACGGCGCCTAGAATCGGCGCCGATGAGCGCGCCTCGCCGCCCCCCGCTGCCGGCCGTCCTGCTCGCCGCGACGCTCGTCCTCGCGGGTTGCGGCGGCGGGGAGGAGGCGACGACCCCG
>JAGQUO010000217.1 GCA_020438445.1 Solirubrobacterales bacterium | reverse complement strand
CTCTTCGCCGTGCTGGCCACCGCCACGGCCGGGGCCGTGCTCGCCGTGCTCGTGGTGGGCGTGTGGCTCGTCCGGATCGGCCTGCGTCCTCTCATCGACGTCGAGCGGTCCGCCGCTCGGATCACCGACGACAACATCGCCGAACGGGTGCCGGGCGAGGACCCCACGACCGAGGTCGGGCGGCTCGCCGGAGCGATCAACTCGATGCTCGATCGGTTGCAGGGGGCCTTCGACCAGCGCGATCGGGATCTGACGACACTGCAGGAATCGGAGGCAAGGATGCGCCGGTTCGTCGCCGACGCCTCGCACGAGCTGCGGACACCGATCGCGGCGACGGCGGCCTACGCAGAGCTGTTCGAGCGGGGGGCCAAGGATCGACCCCAGGATCTCGAACGAGCGATGACCGGCATCCGGTCCGAGACGGGCCGGATGGCCGTCCTCGTGAACGACCTGCTGTTGCTCGCCCGGTTGGACGAGGGTCGGCCCCTCGATCGCGCCCCGGTCGACCTCGCCGACCTGGCCCTCGAGGCGGTGGACTCGGCCCGAGCCGTCGATCCGTCGCACCCGGTCAAGCTGCGCATCGCCGAGGTGGTGGTCGTCCCCGGTGACCGGGTCCGGCTCCGGCAGGTCGTC
>JAGQUO010000216.1 GCA_020438445.1 Solirubrobacterales bacterium | reverse complement strand
ACGACTACCTGGTGAAGCCGTTCGCCATCGCCGAGCTGGTGGCGCGGGTGCGCCTGGCGCTGCGCCACGGCGGTGTCACCGCCCACTCCGTGCTGGCACTGGCGGACCTGGAACTGGACGAGGACGCCCACCGGGTCACTCGAGCCGGCCAGGTGGTGAACCTGTCGCCCACGGAGTTCAAGCTGCTGCGGTACCTGTTGCTCAACAGCGGGCGGGTGCTCACCCGCAACCAGATCCTCGAGCAGGTGTGGGGCTACGACTTCGACGGCGACGCCGCCGTCGTGGAGACCTACGTCAGCTACCTGCGCCGCAAGGTGGACACCGTCGACCCCCGCCTCATCCACACCGTCCGCGGCGTGGGGTACAGCCTGCGGGTCGAACCATGACCCTGCGCGCCCGCTTGGCGCTGGCGATGGCGGCCATCGCCACGGCGTTCGCCGTGGTGGGTTGGTTCGTCGTCACCACCCAGCGGCGGGCGCTGAACGACGAACTGGACCGCCGGCTGGAGAACTCGCTGCCGCTGGCGCTGAACGTGCTGGAGAACAGGCCCACGCCGAACGAGCCGCTGGACCCGGCCGATGCCGGGCAGCTGTACGTGGGGGTGCTCCACGCCGACGGCACCCTGGACACGCTGGTGG
>JAGQUO010000215.1 GCA_020438445.1 Solirubrobacterales bacterium | reverse complement strand
ATGGTCCCGTGGACCATGTCGTAGGCGACGACGCCGGTGCAGCCGCCCTCGTCATCCGGGATGAGGTCGGTGACGAAGTACTCCTCGTAGGTCGGGATCTCGTACTTCACGCACACGGTGTAGAGCGTGTGGAGGATGACGAGGCCCGTGAGGTCGGCGGCGTAACAGGTGCGCGGGAAGCCCGCGCCACCGAATGGACGCTGGGCGATCTTGCCGGTGGTCTCGTGACGGGAGAACACCGCGCCCCAGTGCTCGAGCTGGATGATCTCTCCGGGAGCGTCGCTGCAGAGGATCTCGATGGCGTCCTGGTCGCCCAGGTAGTCGGAGCCCTTCACGGTGTCGAAGGTGTGGTTCTCCGTGCTGTCATCGGTGGCGTTCCCGAGTGCGGCGTTGATGCCGCCCTGGGCCGCGCCTGAATGACTGCGTACCGGATGGACCTTGGTCACGAGGGCGACGTCTACGCCTGCCTCGTGTGCGGCGATCGCCGCACGCATCCCCGCCAGGCCGGCCCCGACGACGACAACGTCATGGGTGTGCAAACTTCCGCCCCCCGCGTGCTGAGTAGTGGAAATGGTCGTGCTACCGACGCTGCAATCTACCGTACCCAAACCGGATCGGTGCGGGACATCCGACCCCACCCGGGA
>JAGQUO010000214.1 GCA_020438445.1 Solirubrobacterales bacterium | reverse complement strand
ATCATCCGGCGGAAGATCACCTCGCGTTCCCACCCGGTGGAGGTGAAGTTCCGCGTGGTGCCCGCGCACCTGGGAATCGCTCCCGGCAGGTACCGGTGGACGCTGATCGTCCGCGACGTGAATGCGAACACCGATCGCATTCGGGGAACGCAGACGATCTACGTGCCGGGAATCCCGTAGGGCACGCGGTCCGTTCGGGTCACTCCGCGTCTTCGGAGATGATCGCGATCAGCTGGTTGGCACCCACAGAGTCTCCCTCCGCCACCGACAGCTTGTGGACGGTGCCGGGCTGGTGTGCCGACACCTCGTTCTCCATCTTCATCGCCTCGATGACGCAGATGACATCGCCCTGGGCCACCACGTCGCCCTCGGCGACGTTCACCCGCAGGACGGTGCCCTGCATGGGGCTCACCACCTGCTCCGGCGCCTGCGATCCATGCCCCGCACCGCTTCCGCTCTCGGTCCGGGACCGCTTGCGACGAGGTGCCGGCGCACCCGCGGAGCCCAGCTGGCTCTCGGGGATGAACAGGTCCACGGCGAACCGGCGGCCGTTCACCTCGGCGGTCAGCGACCGCTTCACGGTCGGTTCGGCCTCCTCAGCATCCGCGGCGGGCGTCGCGGCCTCCTCGGTCCCTGGAATCGGGG
>JAGQUO010000213.1 GCA_020438445.1 Solirubrobacterales bacterium | reverse complement strand
GATGGTGGGGTCGCCGCTGCTCCAGGAGATCATCACCGAGCTCGGCTTCCGCAAGGGCGAGGACTTCTACGTCTCCATCGGCGGCGGGAAGACCAGCGCGCAGATGGTCGTCAACAAGATCCTGAACCGCCTCAAGGCGGGCGAGGCCATGAGCGACGAGCGGGCGGCCGAACCGTCCCGCGGCCGCAAGCCGATCTCCGCCCAGGCCTCCAGCGACATGGGAATCGAGGTCGACGGGCTGGCGGACGTGCTCGTCCGACTCGCCAAGTGCTGCAAGCCGGTCCCGGGTGACGACATCCTGGGATACATCTCGCTCGGCCGCGGCATCACGATCCACCGCTCAGACTGCCCGAACGCGCGCGCGCTGCTGAAGAACCCCGAACGGTTCACGCCCGTGAGCTGGAGCGGGACCAACCAGCACGGGTTCCGCGTCGAGGTGGCGGTCACGGCCTCCGATCGGCCCCGGCTGCTCGAGGACCTGTCGCGCGTCTTCGGCGAACACGGGGTCAACATCATCTCCGCGAACTGCGCGATGGAGAACCTCATCGTCGAGGACCGCTTCGTCGTCGACGTCGGGGACATCGACACGCTGAAGACCACCATCAACGCGCTGCGCAACGTGGAGTCGGTGTTCGACGCCTACCGGG
>JAGQUO010000212.1 GCA_020438445.1 Solirubrobacterales bacterium | reverse complement strand
GCCCTTGCCCAAATGGTCGTTCGCTGCATGGCGTGCGGACGCCAGTACGATGGCGTCACGCCCCGCACCGCCTGCACCGCGTGCGGCGGCCTGCTCGATGTCGTCGTGCCGCTGCACCCGCTGACCCCGGCCGATCTCGGGCAGGGCCTGCCGGAGGCAGCGCGCCACTCCGGCGTCTGGCGCTACTGGCCGCTGCTGCCGCACCTGCCGGGCGACGCCATCGTCAGCCGCTGGGAGGGAAACACCGCCCTCTACCGCGATGACCGCCTGGCCCGCTTCGCCGGGTTGCAGGACGGCGCGCTGCGCATGAAGCACGAGGGGCAGAACCCGACCGGCTCCTTCAAGGACCGCGGCATGACCGTGGGCGTGAGCCACGCGAAGGCGGTGGGCGCGAAGATCATCGCCTGCGCCTCCACCGGCAACACCAGCGCCTCGCTCGCCTCCTACGCCGCTGCCGCCGGAATCCCGGCGCTGGTGCTGGTGCCCGCCACGAAGATCTCGGCGAGCAAGATTGCGCAGACCATCGCCTACGGGGCGAAGGTGGTCCAGATCGACGGCGATTTCGACCGCGCGCTGGCGCTGCTGCGGGAACTGACCGCCGCCTACGATGTCTACCTGGTCAACTCGGTCAACCCCTTCCGGCTGGAGGGGCA
>JAGQUO010000211.1 GCA_020438445.1 Solirubrobacterales bacterium | reverse complement strand
CCGGCTGTCGGCCACGCCTGCCGGCTTCCGCCGCCAGCTGGACAGCGTGCTCAGCCTGGACACCAGCGCGCTGGACCTGCAGCAGATCGACGTCCCGACCCTGGTGGTTCACGTGCGGGGCGACCGCTCGCTCGGTGTCGGCCACGGACGGGTCCTCGCCGAGACCATCCCGGGCGCCGAGTACCTGGAGGTGGACGGGGCGGACCACTTCTGGCCGACGCTGGACAACTGGCGTGACGTCGTCGATGCCCACATCGAGTTCGTCTGCGGCTCGGCGCCGAAGCGAGGGACGCGGCGGGAGTTTGCCACCGTGATGTTCACCGACATCGTCGGCTCCACCGATCTGGCCCGCTCGCTCGGCGACCAGGCGTGGCGGGCGACCATCGAGAGCCACGACCGTCTCGCCCACCGCAAGGTGGCCCAGTTCGGCGGCCGGATCGTGAAGAGCACGGGCGACGGGATGCTGGCCACGTTCCCCATACCATCCGCGGCCGCGGCCGCGGCGAGGGCCTTCCGGGCGGAGCTCGCCGCCATCGACCTGCGGGTCCGCGCCGGCCTGCACGCCGGGGAGATCGAGGTGCACGAGAACGCCGACATCTCCGGCATCGCTGTCAACGCTGCCGCCAGGGTGGAGCACGCGGCAACGGACGGCTC
>JAGQUO010000210.1 GCA_020438445.1 Solirubrobacterales bacterium | reverse complement strand
CTTCGGCGGGCCGCTCAACGTGGCGCCGCCGCGCAGCCCGCGAAAGCTCACCGATTTGATCGTCGGTGCCACCCGCGCGCGCGGCTTCGACTTCCAGGTCGATTACAACGGCGGCGATCCCGATGGCGTCAGCCTCGTCGAGACGACCCAGCGCAACGGGCGGCGCTGGAGCAGCGTCGACGCCTTCCTGAAACCGATCAAGGGCCGGCCCAACCTCGAGGTTGCGAGCGGGGTGAGCGCGCTCGGGCTCGAGCTCGACGGCGATCGCGTCAGCGGCGTCAGGCTCGCCGGCAAGGCGCCGTTCGCGACCGCGCGGGCCCGTCGCGAGGTGATCCTCGCCGCCGGCGCGATCGGCTCCCCGCAGCTTCTGATGCTGTCGGGGATCGGTGATCGCGACAAGCTCGCCGCCGTCGGCATCGACGCCGCCGTCGAGCTGCCGGGCGTCGGCGCGAACCTCCAGGATCACCCCTTCTGCGTCGGGATCTGGGAGTCCGCGATCGGCAAGTCTCTGGCCGACGCCGAGAAGCCGCAAGCGGCCGCCGAGTGGCTGTTGCGCCGGACCGGGCCGCTCGCATCGACGGTGGCCGAGGCATTCCTCTTCACCCGCTCCGACGGCGGCGACGGACCCCCCGACCTGCAATTCCACCTCGCGCCCGCGTTC
>JAGQUO010000209.1 GCA_020438445.1 Solirubrobacterales bacterium | reverse complement strand
CACGAGGATCACCGTGATCCCTTCCGCGTTCAAGCGGTCGAAAATTCCCAGCACCTCGACCGTCGTCTGGCTGTCGAGCGCACCGGTCGGTTCGTCCGCGAGGAGAATGCGCGGATTGTTGACGAGCGCCCGGGCAATCGCGACACGCTGCTGCTGACCGCCGGACAATTGCGAGGGATGGTGGTCCATCCGTTCGCCCAGTCCGACCTGGGTCAGGCGGGCGCGGGCGCGCTCCTTGCGTTCGGCAGTTTTCAGGCCCGAATAGATCAGCGGCAGGGCCGCATTGTCTTCGGCGCTGGTGCGGGCGAGCAGGTTGAACTGCTGGAAGACGAAACCGATCGTCCGGTTGCGGAAGGCGGCCAGCTGGTCCGGCCCCATCGTCTCGATCGCCTCGCCGGCGACCTTCAGCGAGCCGGAGGTGGGGCGGTCGAGCGCGCCGAGCAGGTTCATGAACGTCGACTTGCCGGACCCCGACGCCCCCATGATGGCGACATATTCGCCTTCGTCGATCGTCAGGCTGACGCCGTCGAGCGCGCGTACTTCGCCGCCGCCCATCCGGTAGACGCGCGTCAGGTCACGGCATTCGATGAGCGGGGCCGCCACTAGCCGGCTTCCCGGGCGCGCGTGACGACATTCTCGCCGGCTTCGAGTTGCCCGCCGACAATTTCGGT
>JAGQUO010000208.1 GCA_020438445.1 Solirubrobacterales bacterium | reverse complement strand
CGAAATATAGCCGACCAACATGGCCGGATAGCGCTCGTCACCGGGGCCAACAGCGGGATTGGTTACGAAACCGCCCGGGTGCTGGCGAATAAGAACGCCACCGTGATCATCGCGGTGCGCAATCGGGAGAAGGGTGAGAAGGCCGCAGCAAAGATCCGCAGCGAATATGCCGCTGCCGACATTTCGGTGATGCTGCTCGATCTGGCCAACCTCGCCTCGGTGCGCGAGTTCGCGGTGCAGTTTCAGCAAGCGCACTCCCGGCTGGATCTGCTGATCAACAACGCCGGGGTGATGATTCCGCCTTATAGCAAGACCGCCGACGGCTTTGAGCTGCAGTTCGGCACCAACCACCTCGGGCACTTCGCCCTGACCGGCCTGCTCTTTGATCTGCTCCGGAACACACCCGGCAGCCGCATCGTCAACGTCAGCAGCACCGCCCATCGACGTGGGAATATTGATTTTGACGACCTGACCTGGGAAAAGCGCAAATATGCCGCCTGGAAAGCCTATGGCGACAGCAAGATTGCCAATCTCTACTTTACATACGAGCTGAAGCGCAAACTGGCCGGAGCAGATCATCCCATTGTGGCCGCCGCCCATCCCGGCTGGACCGCCACCGATCTGCAGCGGCATAGCGGTGTGATCGATTTTCTCAATAATTTCTTTGCCCA
>JAGQUO010000019.1 GCA_020438445.1 Solirubrobacterales bacterium | reverse complement strand
TACAACCCACTCCACGACGCCGGCTATCCATCGATCGGGTGCACCCATTGCACCCGCCCGCCGGGAGCCGGCGCCGACGCGCGCTCGGGGCGCTGGGCCGATGCCCACAAGACCGAGTGCGGCCTGCACGGCTGACCGGACGGCGCTTGATCTGTAGCTTTCCCGTCCGCAAGAAAGCCAGAGATCAGAACCCGAACCACTTCCACCTAGGAGCCCCTTACCGATGAGCGACAAGTCCCTGACCCTCTCCGCCCGCCAGACCGCAGATTTCGAGCTGCTCGCCAACGGGGGCTTCGCACCGCTGACCGGCTTCCAGGGCTCGGAGGACTGGAAGTCCGTCGTCGAGAACATGACGCTCGCCGCCGGCGAGGAGGTCTGGCCGATCCCGGTCGTGCTCGCCACCGACCTCGACGTCGGCGAGGGCGACGTCGTCGAGCTCAGCGCCGACAACGGCAAGAAGCTCGGCCGGATCCGCGTCTCGGAGATCTTCGAGCGCGACGTCGAGAAGGAGTGCGAGCACGTCTACCGGACGACCGACGACGCTCATCCCGGCGTCGCCGCCACCAAGCAGGAGGGCAGCCGCTGCCTCGCCGGCGAGATCGAGGCCGACGACATGCCCGATCACGAGGATGCGTTCATGCGCCGCTACTTCACGCCCGAGCAGTCGCGGAAGGAGTTCGCCGACCGCGGCTGGAAGCGCATCGTCGCCTTCCAGACCCGCAACCCGATCCACCGCGCACACGAGTACCTGACGAAGGCGGCGCTCGAGGTCTCCGACGGCCTCTTCCTGCATCCGCTGATCGGCGAGACCAAGAAGGGCGACATCCCCGCCGACGTGCGGATGCGCTGCTACGAGGTCCTGATGGAGAAGTACTACCCGAACGACCGGGTCGTGCTCGGCGTCAACCCGGCGGCGATGCGCTACGCCGGCCCCCGCGAGGCGATCTTCCACGCGGTGGTCCGTCGCAACTACGGCGCGACGCACTTCATCGTCGGGCGCGACCACGCCGGCGTCGGTGACTACTACGGCACCTACGACGCCCAGCAGATCTTCGACGAGGTCGACATCGACAAGCTGGGCATCCGCCCGCTGATGTTCGAGCACACCTTCTGGTGTTACAAGTGCGAGGGCCTGGGCTCGAACAAGACCTGCCCGCACACGCCGGACGACCGCCTGTTCCTGAGCGGCACCAAGGTCCGCGAGATGCTCGAGAACGGCGAGGCTCCGCCGCACGAGTTCTCCCGGCCCGAGGTCGCCGAGATCCTCATCGAGGCCTACAAGGAGATGTAGGCGGGCCCGCTTCGACGGAACGACTGCAGACGAACACCCAATCAAGGAGAACGCTTCACCAATGTCAGGACACAAGGGATTCACGCTCTGGATGACGGGCCTGTCGGGCTCGGGCAAGTCGACGATCACCGACGTGCTCATCGACGAGTTCGAGGACCGCGGCGTCCCGCTCGAGGTGCTCGACGGCGACGTCGTCCGCGAGAACCTCTCGAAGGGCCTCGGCTTCTCGAAGGAGGACCGCGACATCAACATCCGCCGGATCGCCTTCGTCGCCGACCTGCTCTCGCGCAACGGCGTCCCGGTCATCACAGCGGCGATCTCGCCCTACCGCGAGATCCGCGACGAGGCCCGGCAGATGCACGAGACGACCGACGCGACCTTCGTCGAGGTCTACGTGGCCACCTCGCTCGAGGACTGCGAGGAGCGCGACACCAAGGGCCTCTACGCCAAAGCCCGCTCGGGCGAGATCAAGGAGTTCACCGGCATCTCCGATCCCTACGAGGAGCCGCTCAACCCCGAGATCCGCGTCGAGACGCACGACAAGACCCCCGAGGAGAGCGCCGCGCAGGTGCTCGAGTACCTAGAGGCTCAAGAGCTGATCCCGGCGAAGGGCTGACGGGCCGGGAGGACGCCGCTCGGCGGTCGCGGGCGGATTTCCCCTGATAATCAGGGGTCTTCCGCCCACGACCTTCGACGGGCGGGGCCCAGGCCACCTATCAACCGAGCGCGGCGAGGCGGCGAATCGTCCCTGCCCGGTCCGAGCCGAAGACGATCGCGATCATCGAGTCGGCGCCGGAATCGGCGAAGCGGCCGACGCGCTGCTCGAGGTCAGCGGGCGTGCAGGCGATCCCGCACATGTCGATCACCTCCGACGAGAGCGTCATCGCGGCGCCGATCCGGTCGCCGCCGAGGAACCGGTCCTGGACCTCGTGCGCCTCGTCGGCGAGGCCGTTCGCCGCGAGCAGGTCGACGTAGAAGTTCTTGTCCTTGGCGCCCATCCCGCCCAGGTAGAAGGCGATCAGCGGCCGCAGGGCGTTGCGAGCCTCGTCGAGGTCGTCATCGACCGCGACCGGGACGGTGGGCGCCACGTCGATCTCGCTGCGGTCCCGGCCGGCCTTCGCGAGGCCGTCCTCGAGCGCCGCGATCAGGCCGGCACCGTCCTCGGGATCGAAGAAGGCGGGAATCCAGCCGTCGGCGATCTCGCCGGTCAGCTCGACCGACTTCGGGCCGATCGCACCGATGTAGATCGGCAACCGCTCCTGCGGCGGCTTGGCCATCAGCTTCAGCGGCTTGCCGAGCCCCATCCCCTCCCCCGTCGGGATCTGGAAGTTCCGCCCCTCGTGGACGACCGGCTCCCGCGCCCAGGCCATCCGGACGATCTCGACGTACTCGCGGATCCGGCCGAGCTGGCGCTCGAACGGGACGCCGTACCACCCCTCCGACACCTGCGGTCCCGACACCCCCAGCCCGAGCCGCATCCGGCCGCCCGAGATCGTGTCGATCGTCGCCGCTGCCATCGCCGCCGCCGTCGGCTGGCGCGCCGGGATCTGCATCAGCCCGGAGCCGATCCCGACCCGCTCGGTCCGGTCGGCGAGCACCGCCAGCACCGAGACGACGTCCTGCCCCCACGCCTCCGAGACCCAGACGCACTCGATGCCGGCCTCGTCGGCGGCGGTGGCGAGGGCGATCTGCTCCTCGAACGAATACCAGGGCCAGTACAGGGCGGAGATGTGGATCTTCATCGCGGCGATCCTATTTCGGCGTCAGCCGCAGGGCGGCCCGCTACCCGTACTCCGGGTCCGCCGTGACTTGGCCTGCTCGAACAGCGCCGTGACCTCCCCGACCCGCTCGGCGGGAACCTCGAAGCGCTGTCCCTGCTGGACGATCCCGCCGGCTTCGATGCCGACCTGGATCCGCATCCCGCCGTCGCGGCGCGGCTTCGCCTCCACGGCGACGTGGTTGACGTGGAACCGGTCGCCGGCGCCGGACCTGTGCAGCACCTCGACTACGCGGCCGTCGAGGATCAGGGCATAGTCGCCGAGGTAGACCTCGGCCCGGTCGTTCACGGCTTCGCCGGCACCTGCGGCTCGCCGAGCCCGTAGGTGTCGTAGTCGCCCCACTTGCTGAACGTCTTGTGGGTCGGGCCGTGGAAGTCCGAGGAGGCGGTCGGGACGAGCCCGAACTCCTCGCAGAGCTCGAGGCAGTGCTTCGTCTGCTCCTCGGTGTGGGGCGGGTAGAAGGTCTCGATCCCGTCGAGGCCGACGTCGCGGACGAGGCTCTCGACGAGGTCGCGGACCTGATCGGGGTCCTTGACGTCCCAGTAGGGATGGGCGACGACGGCGACGCCGCCGGCCCGGTGGATCAGCTCGACGGCCTCCTCGGCGCTCGGCCAGCTCCGCGAGACGAAGGCCTTCGCCCCCGGAACGAGGTACTCCTCGAAGAACGGCCCGAGGTCGGGGCCCGCGCCGGCGGCCTTGGCGATGTGGGGACGGCCGATCGCATCGGCGGCGCCGGCCTTCGCGACGGCGTCCTCGAAGGTCACCTCCACCCCGTGCTCGTTGAGCTTGGAGATGATCTGCTTGGCGCGGTCGATGCGCTCCTGCTGAGCGCGATCGCAGGCCGGCTGGATCTTCTCCAGGTCGACCCAGTAGCCGCAGATGTGGAGGTCCTCCGAGTACTTGTGGACGCAGGACATCTCGACGGCGGGAACGTTCTCGATCCCGAGCTCGGCGGCGACGCGGTTCGCCTCCTCGACCCCCGCGACACCGTCGTGGTCGGTCAGCGCCATCACGGTGATTCCCGCCTCGGCGGCGGAGGCGACGACGTCGGCGGGCGGGAGCTGGCCGTCGGAGACGGTCGAATGAGACTGGAGATCAATCATGTCTGCCAGTCTTACCGATCCCGGTCGGGAAGGCCGGTCCCACCAGATGCGAATCTCAGCCAAAGCCGATTACGCCGTCCGGGCAGCCCTGGAGCTGGCGGCCGCGCCCGACGGCAAGCCGGTGAAGGGAACGAGGATCGCCGAGGCCCAGGAGATCCCGCTCCAGTTCCTCGAGCACATCCTGCTCGACCTCAAGCGGGCGGGGATGATCCGGACCAAGCGCGGCGCAAACGGCGGCTACTGGCTCGCCGAGGACCCGGCCGAGGTCTCCGTCGCCGACGTCATCCGCGCCGTCGAGGGCCCGCTGGCCAACATCCAGGACCTGCCGCCGGAGGAGACGCGGTACGAGGGTGCGGCGGAGCGCCTTCGGGATGTCTGGATCGCGGTGCGTCAGAACCTGCGCGACGTGCTCGAGAGCGTGAGCCTCGAGCAGCTGGCCGCGAGGCGGCTGCCCGAGACGGTGACCTCGTTGCTCGACGAGCCCGAGGCCTGGGTGGCGCGTGAGACGGGCACGCACGACGTGGTGCCGTAGCCGCCCGGTTCGGTACCATCCCGCATTCGGTTTTTAGACTGATCTGGTCGAGAAGGCGGGGGACAGCCATCTCCCCGCCGCCGCGAGCCCCACCGGACACCTCCTCATGGACCCCGCAATCGTCGCCTTCGGATTCGGCATCGGCCTGCTCGTCGGGATGACCGGGATGGGCGGGGCCTCGCTGATGACGCCGCTGCTGATCCTGATCTTCGGCATCCAGCCGGTCACCGCGATCGGCACCGACATCTTCTACGCGGCCGTCACCAAGACGTTCGGCGGCATCCAGCACCTGCGGGCGGGGCCGGTCCACAAGGGACTCGCCTTCTGGATGGCGGTGGGGAGCGTCCCGGCCGCGCTGGCCGGGGTCGGCGTGATCGACTACCTGCAGAGGACGGTCGGCGAGGACGAGCTCGACGGCATCGTCTTCGGGATCCTGGGCGCCACCCTGCTGGTGGTCGGGATCTCGACGGCGCTGCGAACGATCTTCATCCCCGACGTGATCAAGGAGCGGTACGCCCTCCACCTCTATCGCCGGCACATCATCGCGGCCGTCTCCACCGGCCTCGTCACCGGATTCGTCATCGGGCTGACGTCGGCCGGCTCCGGCACGCTGATCGCGATCATCCTCATCGCCGTCTTCCGGCTGACGCCGCAGCGGGTCGTCGGCACCGACATCTTCCACGCGGCGGTCCTGCTCTGGGCCGCGGGGGTGGCTCACTGGGTCGGGGGCAACGTCGACTTCGGGCTGGCGGGGACCATCCTGATCGGATCGGTCCCCGGGGTCCTCGTCGGTGGCCGTCTCGCGTTCAAGAGCGGGAAGAACCTGCTCCGTGCCCTCCTGTCGCTGGTCCTGATCGCCTCCGGCATCGCCCTCGTCGCGAAGGGCGACAGCGCGGTCGTAGCGGTCACGATCGCCTTCGTCTCACTGATCTTCGGCGTCGTCTTCACCTACATCCTCCGGCGCGAGGTCAAGCTGCCTCACGGCGAGGGAGTGCGAGCGTGGAAGCTGGTCAGCCTGCCGTGGGCCCGGCCCGACCACGTCAGGCAGATGGCGGAGATGAACGCCCGCAACAACGGTGATCCGGGGTCGCGGCGCGACGGTGGGCCCGCGGGCGGGGAGTCGCAGCGCGAGGCCGAGCCCGAGGGCGAGGAGTCCGGGTCGCAAGCCGGCGAGCGATAGGCTCCCGGCCTCATGGACTTCTCCCTCGGCGACCGCCTCGAAGAGCTACTCGGCCGCGTCCGGGCGTTCATGGACGAGCACGTCTACCCGGTCGAGGCCGAGGCGATGCAGGCGCTCGACGACGAGGTCCGGCCCGGGGTCGCCTACCCGGAGATCATCGTCGGGATCCGCGAGAAGGCCCGGGCCGAGGGCCTCTGGAACCTGTTCCTGCCCGGCGAGGAGCACGGCGCCGGGCTGACCAACTGGGAATACGGGATGCTCTGCGAGGAGATGGGCAGAAGCCCGGTCGTCGCGCCGATGGCCTTCAACTGCGCCGCCCCCGACACCGGCAACATGGAGATCCTCGCCGAGCACGGGACCGACGAGCAGAAGCAGCGCTGGCTCGAGCCGCTCCTCAACGATCACTCGCGCTCCTGCTTCTCGATGACCGAGCCCGAGGTCGCGGGCTCCGATCCGACCACGCTTCAGGCCCGCGCCGAGCTCGACGAGTCCGCCGGCGAGTGGGTGATCAACGGCCACAAGTGGTTCACCTCCGGAGCGGTCGGGGCCGACTTCGCGATCGCGATGGTCGTCACCGACCCCGATGCCGCCCCCTACGCGCGGGCGTCGATGATCATCGTCCCGACCGACAACCCCGGCTTCGACCTCGTCCGCTCGGTCTCGGTGATGGGCCACGACAAGGGCCCCGGCCACTGCGAGATCCGCTACAGCGACTGCCGCGTTCCCGAGGCCAACCTGCTCGGCCCCCGCCAGGCGGGCTTCGTGATCGCCCAGGACCGGCTCGGCCCGGGACGGATCCACCACTGCATGCGGGCGATCGGCACCTGCGAGCGGGCGATCGAGCTGATGTCGCGCTACGCGAACCAGCGCGAGGCCTTCGGCTCGAAGCTCGCCGACAAGCAGTTCGTCCAGGACTTCATCGCCAAGAGTCGGATGGAGACCGAGCAGGCCCGGCTGCTCACCCTCAAGGCGGCCTGGCTGATGGACACCGCCGGCAAGCGCGAGGCGCGCCGGGAGATCTCGATGATCAAGGTCGTCGCCGCCAACGTCGTCATGGACGTCCTCGACCGCGCGATCCAGGTCCACGGCTCGCTCGGGATGTCCGACGACACCCCACTCGCCTCGATGTGGCGCTACAGCCGAATGCTGAAGGTGGCCGACGGACCCGACGAGGTCCACAAGATGGTGATCGCCCGGCGGGAGATCAACAAGTACTCGTAGCGGCCGCCGCGAGGGCGGCGAGGCGCGCAGCCATCCACTCGGGCTCGGCGAACCGGTCGCGGACGAACCGGTGACAGCGCCAGCCCGCGAGGGCGAGAAGCTGATCGCGCTCCCGGTCCGCCGATGCCCGCTCCCAGTCGCCGTGGAAGCGCT
The DNA here is from genome assembly GCA_020438445.1 of Solirubrobacterales bacterium. Classification (GTDB taxonomy): domain Bacteria; phylum Actinomycetota; class Thermoleophilia; order Solirubrobacterales; family 70-9; genus RHKX01. Next base: position 24,177 of record JAGQUO010000019.1, on the reverse strand, counting down.
GGCTGTCGGCCTCGACGACCATCCCGAGGCCGGGCCAGGCGAAGTCGACGACCAACGGCCGGTCGCGATCGGGCACGGCGACGGGGAAGTTCATCCTCGGCCTCTCCAGCCCGGCGAGGCGGGCGACCGGCAGCATCAGGACCTCCAGCCCCGAGCGGGCGATCTCCGGCTCCAGGGCGAGCAGCCGCTCCAGCTTCGGCATCCCGGGGCGGCCGCGGCGCGCGGCCACGAGCTCGCCGAGCCGGCCCCGCTTGACGAGGCCCTTTGACTCGGCGGCGACGAGGACGACCTCGAGCTCCGACTCGTCCAGCTCCGGTGCCAGGTCGACGAGGACGACGTCGGCGGAGACCGCGCGGATCCCATTCACGATCCGGAGATCGCGGGGGTCGATCGCACCGCGGTGGACCACCAATCCGGCTCTGTCGCGCCCGGTCCGCGACGCCGAGCGCACGTGGGCCGGCAGGCCTGGAAGGTCGGCGATGTCCTGTAGCGCCGCAGCAGAGGGGCCGCAGAGGGCTGAGCCGCCACCGCAGGCCAGCACCGCGGCCATCCAGTGTTGGTGGACGGTGTGGGGCGGGGGAAAGAGGCAGTAGACGCCACGGTGAACACGGTGGAGGCGTCCGCGGTTGACCCGGTCGTCGATCGTTCGCTGGCGAAGTCCAATCCGCATGAGCTGGTCACGGCTGACGACGGAGTGTTGGCGGCGAGCGACCTGCACGAGCTGCGACTCGCGGCGCTCGTGGGCGGATTTCCTCTGATTATCAGGGGATATCCGCCCACCACCAGCCACGAGCCCGACGATGGCAGCCATCGGCGCACGGATGGGCAACGCACCCTCCCTCCCCAGCCATTGATCCGCAACGAATCGGCAACGCGGCCGTGGCGCGAGCTGTAAAGGCGGCAACGCGGCCCCGGCGCGAGCCGCGGGCGCCCTGCCCGCCCCGCCCTCAGGCCAGCCGGTCGACGGCCTCGTCGGCGGCCTCGGCGAGGCGACCGACGTTCCTGCCGAACTCCTCGAAGCCCTCCTCGGGCTTCCCGTACTGGCCCTTGGCGTAGCGGGAGTAGACGCCCTCGAGGATGATCGCCAGCTTCCAGTAGCCGAGGGCGACGAAGAAGTCGATCTCGGTCAGGTCACGGCCGGAGCGCTCGGCGTAGCGGGCGCGGACGTCGGCGCGGCCCGGGAAGCCGGCGGCCATCGTCGCCGGCTCGAACAGCGGCAGCAGGGTGTCGCCCTCTTCGCCCCAGTAGACGAGGAGCAGGCCGACGTCGGCGAGCGGGTCCCCCAGGGTGCAGAGCTCCCAGTCGACGACGGCCGCGACCTCGCCGCCGGACGTGAGGATCATGTTGTCGAGCCGGTAGTCGCCGTGGACCAGCGTCGCGGGGCCCTGCTCGGGGATGCGCTCGGCGAGCCGCTCGTGGACGCGCTCGACGAGCGGGATCTCCCGGGTCTTCGACCCCTCCCACTGCCGCGACCAGCGCCGGAGCTGGCGGGCCACGTAATCCTCCTTCTTGCCGAGATCGCCGAGGCCGATCTCGTCGGGGACCTGGGCGTGGATCTCCACGAGCGTGTCGACGACGCGCTCGCCGATCGCGCGGCGCTCGCCCTGATCGAACCGGTCGGCGTCCGAGCGGAGCCGGAGGATCGGCCCGGCGACGAACTCCATGACGTAGAAGGGCGCCTCGTTGACCGACTCGTCGGTGCAGTAACCAGCGATCGGCGCGACCGGTACCGGCGTCGGCGCCAGCGCCGAGACGACGCGGTGCTCGCGACCCATGTCGTGGGCCGACCCGAGCGCCTTGCCCATCGGCGGCCGGCGGAGCGCCCAGTCTTGCCCCGCCGAATCGGTGACCCGGTAGGTCAGGTTCGACCGCCCACCGGCGATGCGCTCGTAGGTGAAGGGGCCGATCGCACCGGCCACGTTCGCCTCCAGCCAGCCGCCGACGCGCTCGCCGTCGATTCCCTCCGGGATGCCCGTCTCCTCCGCCATCGGGTGCAGCCTATTGGGGGGACGGCTGACATGATTGCGCCATGGCGGACCACGAGCTGCAGGGATTGCTCGTCGACTTCGGCGGCGTTCTGACCACGAACATCTGGGAGAGCTTCGACGCGTTCTGCGAGAACGAGGGACTCGAGCGCGGCACCGTGCTCGAGCTGTTCCGAGGCGACGGCGAGGCGCTGGCGCTGCTGCGATCGCTCGAGCGCGGGGCGGTCACCGACTCCGAGTTCGAACACGACTTCGGCGAGATGCTCGGCGTCCCTCCGGAGGGGCTCATCGACCGCCTCTTCGGCGGCCTGGCGCCCGAGCAGGCGATGATCGACGCCGTCTCCTCGGCCCGGGCGGCGGGGATCAGGACCGGCCTGATCTCGAACTCATGGGGCACCGGCATCTACGAGCGCGCGCCCCTGCGGATCTTCGACGCCACGGTCATCTCCGGCGATGTCGGCTTGCACAAGCCGCAGCCCGAGATCTACGAGCTCGGCGCGGAGCGGATCGGCGTCGATCCGTCCGGCTGCGTCTTCGTCGACGATCTCCGGGAGAACGTCGCCGGCGCCGAGGCGGTCGGCATGACGGCGATCCTCCACCGCGAGCCCGCCGGGACGATCCAGGAGCTCGAGCGCCTCCTGGGAGTGGCGATCGCCGCCTAGAGCAGCTTCTCCTCGATGACGGTTCGCAGCTGCGGGCTCGTCCAGCGCCCGGTCGCCTGCTCGATCCGCACCCCGGCCTCGCCGCCGGCGATCTCGAGCGTCCCGATCTGGTTGCGGAACCGGGGGCGGGTCGTCATCTCCCAGCTCAGGCGCGGCGGCGGGACGTCGGCCGAGGCGGCGAGCATCCGCCCGATCTTGGCCGCGATCCAGGTGTGACCGAACCCGAGGACCAGCCGTTCGGAGAGCTGGAGCTCCTTGCGGAGGCCCGAGCAGACGGCCTGCCAGACCCGGGAGTGCACCGTCCCGGCGTCGCTCGGCAGGTTGACCTTCGAGACGAAGCAGTGATGGACGTCGCCCCCGAACGTCACGAGGGTGTCGGGCGGCTCGCCGCACCGGCCGGAGGCGATGTCGATGACGAGCTGCTCGAACTCGCGGTAGGAGCGCTGGAAGCACGCCCAGTGATCGAGGTTGGCCGCGATCCTGACCTTCTCCCCGAGCGGCCGCAGCCGCTTCCCCCAGGCGCCCTCGCCGACCGACTCCGACCACGCCTCGACGTCGTGCATGCCGTAGGGGAGCAGGAACGGGAGCGAGCTCGCCAGCAGGAGGTGGCGGCGGCCCGAGTCCGCCTTGTCCTTGACCCACTCCCACTCCTCCTCGCCGACGATCCGGCGCTGCCCCTCCTCCAGCCGCCGCCCCGCCCGCGAGTCGACCACGACCAGCCGCGCCGGCCCGAGATCGCTGCAGAAGCTGAACCGCGAATGCCCGTCCTGGCTCTCGGCGCGCCGCGCGAGGTCACGGACCGCCTCGCTCCCGTCGCCGCCGTCCCGGAGGCCGGCGAACGTCTCGTCGCGGTCGAGCTCCGACGGCGAGAGGTTGCCGAGGTGCTGGTAGACCCAGTAGGCCATCAGGCCCCCGATCACGCGCCCCTCGTACCAGTCGGTCTGGCGCATCTCCTCCAGCCAGGCCTGGGACGTCTTCCACTTGTCGTTGATCTCGTGGTCGTCGAAGATCATCGACGTCGGCATCGTCGAGAGCATCCACCGGACCACGGGATAGGTCCAGATGTCGCGATAGCCGACCGTGTACTCCTCGAAGTCCTCGAGGACCTCGACCGGGCCGTCGGCGTGGACCTCCCGGGGTGCGACGGTCTCCCGAACGTTCTTCGGCGGCTGGTCCGCGTAGAGCTGATCTCCGAGCATCACCATCGCGTCCGGCCACAGCGCCGTCGGTTGCCTGAGCATCCGCAGCGCGAACGTGTGCAGGGCGTCGATCCCCCGCCCCTTCGGATGCCACCAGCGCTGGAAGGTGTGCGGCGGCCGGTGCGGCGCCGAGGTCCGGCAGGAGCCGAACAGCAGCCGCAGGTCCCCGTCGGCCGCGATCGGGCGGATCGACGGATGCGGGAACTCGTAGCCCTCGGGAGGCCAAGCACAGTGGCCGTCGAGGGCGACCTCGTACTCGTGGGCCCGATCCGGGTCGAGGCCGGAGACGACGACGATCGCGAAGTGATGGCCCTCGACGGAGAACGTCCGGGCCTTCGAGCCGAGGACCTCCACCTCGCACTCAGCGTCCGTCTCGACCCAGATCGTCGCCTCGGTCTCACCGACCCAGCGAAGCAGCGGCCCCACGATCACCTCAGGCATGGCACCCCCGTTTCCCGATCCGGCGCCGTTCAATCGCGGCTGCAGCTCGATTCGCGCCGGAGCAGCCCGCCCAGCGTCAGCGACGCGCGCACCTCGATCCGCTGCGGCCCGGTCCCGTCCGGGACCGTGAGCAGCGTCGAGTCCGCCCCCTGGGGCTCGAGGCATCCCTCGCCGGCGACGATCCCGAGATAGGGCGAATACCGCATCCTGATCAGGTAACGACCCGGGCCGGGCACCGTCAGGGTGTACCCGTCCGGCTCGACCGAGTCCAGCGGCACCGACTGCTGGTCGGCCGGATCGACCCGCCACAGAACCCAGTCGTCGTTCGACCAGACCTCGTGCAGATACGGGAGCCGGCCGCTGCGGATCAGCGCCGCCTCGTCCTCGGCCAGGAAGTCGAGCTCGGCGTCGGGAACCGCCACGTAGCCGACGCCGTGACCGCGAAGCCACTTCGCGTAGGCCGCCGGCGTCAGCCGACCGTCCGTGAACCGGTGGAGGTCCTCCGACTCCATCTGCCGCAGCCAGCCGCGGGCGAGGGGCACGTGCTCACCGATGTACACGGCCTCCCACCGGCTCCTCGTCGGTGGGATCTCGACCCGGATCGGTCCCGCCGCGCTCCGCTCCTCGAGCTCGGCGAGGAGCGGCGCGTAGTAGGCAGCCTCGGTCGACGGATCGCCGCTCGCCGCCTCCACGTCCTTGACCGTCGCCGCCCACTGCCACCAGAGGAGCGGTGCGGCGAGCAGCAGGAGCACGACCGGCCGGCGACGGTACAGCGCCAGCGCCATGACCGGGCCGGCGAAGGTTGCGCCGAGCCTGATCGCGTTGCTGCCCAGCGGCGTCGCGATCGAGAACGCGAGGATCGCCAGCAGCGCGTAGAGGACGATGCCGACCCGCAGGGTCGTCTCGCCGACCGGAAGCGCCGCGAAGCAGACCGCGCAGAAGACCGGGATCCACACGAACGTGTCGGTCGAGAACGGCTGAAATCCGGTGGTCGGGAACGCGAGGGCGAGAAGAACGGTCGCGGTGCCGGCCGCGACCATGACGGCGAGGGCGGCCCGGACCAGCCGGCGGCGGGAGGGCGCGGCGACCGGCTGCAGGCGGGCGGCGATCAGGACCGAGGCCGCCGCCAGCGCGGTGAAGAGCCCGGCGACGGGGCTGGCGAGCCCGGCGGCCACGGCCGCGAGAGCGCCGGCGAAGGGCCGGCGGCGCTGCAGGGCGAGAACCGCCAGCAGGCCGAGGGCGAGGCCGAGGCCGAACGTGATCCGCCCGCCCCAGAGCGAGACGGTCGACGCGAGCCCGAACCAGAGCGCGCCGAGCCAGGCCCGCTCGCCGTAGGCGCGGAATCCGATCGCCGCAAACGCCACCGCCGCGACGATCGCCGAGGCGATGCCGACCGCGACGGGCCCGAACAGGGAGCCGAGCGGCGGATAGAGCAGGCTGTAGCCGGGGACCGTGTGGCCGTCGTACCAGGCGTCGTTGTAGATGACCCAGCCGTACTGCGACCAGAGGTCGGCGCGGAAGACCTGCGCCGACAGATCGAGCGTCTGCGGCTGCCAGAGGAGGTAGATCCCGCTCAGCGCCGCCGCGAGCCCGGCCGCGAGCAGGATCACCGGCCCGGGACGGCTCCTCGCCGCGACCCCCACGGGGACTACCCGTTGGCGTACTCGAGCCGGATCTGCTTGCCCTTCAGCTTCGTGCCGTCGAGCCGGTCGAGCGCCTTCTCGGCCTGATCGCCGTCCAGGTCGACGAACGTGAATCGCTCGAGCACGCGGACGTCGTGGATCGCCTCCCCCGGGATCACCGCACCCTCGCTCAGCGCCCAGCGGATGTCCCCCTCCTCGATGCCGCTGCGCGAGCCCCGGTTGATGAAGAGCTTCACGTGGCCGTTGCCGGGCTCCCCGCCCGGTCCCGGGGCGCCTTCGGCGGCTCGGTCCGCCGTCCCCTCGGCGGGCTCATCCGCGGCGTCCGCGGCGGTCGGTGCCTCCTCCCGAGCACGGCGGCGCTCGTGGCGGCGCTTCGGGCGCGGTGCGTGGTCGAGCCGCTCCTCCGGCGGCTCCCACTCGCCGATCGAGGTCTTGACGTCGCGTTCGATCTGCTCGATCTCGCCGCGCTCCTTCGGGGTGACGAAGGTGATGGCCCGGCCGGTCCTCCCGACGCGCCCGGTGCGGCCGATCCGGTGCACGTAGATCTCGCTGTTGTTCGGCAGGTCGTAGTTGATGACGTGGGTGACGTGGTCGATGTCGAGCCCGCGTGCGGCGACGTCGGTCGCGACCAGAAGCGGCGACTTGTGCTCCTTGAAGGAGATCATCACGCCGTCGCGCTGGCCCTGGCTCATGTCGCCGTGGAGGGCCTTCGACTGCAGGCCGCGATCCCGCAGCGCCCGGTCGAGCCGCGCCGTGCCGATCTTCGTCCGGCAGAAGACGATCGCCTGCTCGGGCTCCTCGGCCCGCAGCACCTCGATCAGGCGGTCGGTCTTGCGCTTGGCGTCGACCTCGACGTAGGCCTGCTCGATCGCGTCGACCGTCAGCTTCTTCGGGGTGATCGAGATCGTGACCGGGTCGTACATGTAGGACTCCGCGAGCCGGGCGATCGGCGGCGGCATCGTCGCGCTGAAGAGCATCGTCTGACGGCCGCTCGGGCACATCCGGAGGATCCGCTCGACGTCCTCGATGAAACCGAGGTCGAGCATCTCGTCGGCCTCGTCGAGGACGACGTACCGGGTTCCGGTCAGCACCAGGGCACCGCGCGAGATCAGGTCCATCATCCGGCCGACGGTGGCGACGACGACGTGCGCCTTCGAGCGCACCCGTGCGGCCTGGTCGCGGACGGAGGTGCCGCCGAAGACGGCGACGACGTTGACGTCGAGGTGCTCGGCGTAGGAGCGAAGCGCCTGCGTCACCTGGATGCAGAGCTCCCGCGTCGGCGTCAGCACGACGGCCTGCGTCTCGTCGTCGGCGGGGTCGAGGTACTGCAGCAGCGGCAGCCCGAACGCCGCGGTCTTGCCGGTGCCCGTCTGCGCCTGGCCGATCATGTCGTAGCCGGCCAGCAACTCCGGGATCGCCTTGGCCTGGATCGGCGAAGGCTCCTCGTAGCCGAGCTCGTCGAGCGCGCGGCAGATGTCCTCTTTCAGGCCGAGGTCGCGGAAGGAGGTCACTGCGACGGATCCAGCAGGAGCTTGCCGTGGGTCGCGCGCTCGGCGAGGGCGATTTGCGCCTCCGCGACGTCTGCGAATCCATAGGTACCGCCGATCACCACCTCGAGTTTGCCGGAAGCGACGGCTTCGAGTAGTTCGGCGATGCCCTCGGCGAGCCGATCCGGGCGCTGCAGCAGGTGGACGATCCAGAAGCCGACGACCGCGCGGCTTGTCCTCATCAGCTTCTGGGACATCACCTGATTGGGCTCGCGGGACGCAATCCCGAAGGTCACCAGCCGGCCGAACGGAGCGAGGACGGAGAGGCATTCGTCGAACGCCCTGCCGCCGGACATCTCGAGGACGACGTCGACCTGCTCGCCCGCATTCGCCTCCGTGATCGCGCCGGCGAGGTCGTCCGAGCGCGAGTCCACCGCCGCGTCGGCACCGAGCCGGATCGCGAGATCGCGCTTCTCCTCGCTCGAAGCGAGGGCGATGACGCGGCCCGCGCCGTAGCTCTTCGCGAGCTGGACGGCGAGCGTCCCGGTGCCGCCCGCGGCCGCCTGGACGACGACGCTCTCGCCCGGCTCCACCCGTGCGCTGATCCGCAGCAGCGCCCACGCGGTGAGCCCCTGGAGCAGGACGGCGGCGGCCTGCTCGTCGCTGACCCGGCCGGGAACCTCGACGAGCGCTTCGGAGGGGACGGCGACTTTCTCGGCGTACCCCCCGTTCGGCAGGATCGCCGCAACCCGTCGCCCGTCCGCGGTGCGGCCGGCGATCTCGGCGCCGGGGATCAGCGGCAGCTCGGCCTTGGCGAGGTACTGGTTGTGACGCTGGTGGGTGTCGGCGAAGTTCATTCCCGCCCTGGCCACCTCGACGATCGTCTCGCCCGGGCCCGGCTCGGGATCGGGCAGCTCGACGACCTCGAGAACCTCGGGGCCGCCGAATTCCTTGATCTGCACGGCTCGCATCGGCGGCAGAGTCTGACGAGTCGGGAGTGCGGGCGCGCGGGCGGCCGTCAGCGGGCGCGCGAGATCCGCAACAGCCGATCGGCCCTGACCCCCCGCATCCGGGTCTTGCCTCCTCCCGGCCAGCGCACGACGAGCCGCTTCGCGAGCCGCCGGTGCCCGAGACCGAAGTAGAGCCGGTAATGGCCCTGCGAGTGCCGGGCGTCGTCGTTCTGACCGACCCACTGCGTGAGCTTCCTGCCGCCCTTCAGCCTCACCCTCACGCTTGCCCCGAACGCCTCCCGGTTCCAGATGCCGCCCGTGAGCTCGACCTCGAGCCAATGGCCGCCGCGGGTGACGTTGCGCTTGCGGATCACGTGGCTGCTCGGGGAGAACTCGCGTCTCGAGGTCGCGATCAGCGGGTCGCGACGTCCGTCGTTGTCGAAGTCCATCCACTCGACGATCGCGTAGCCGACCCGCCGCATGTTGAGGACGCCGGTGCGGGCGAAGCGCTCGCCGGCCCGCCGGTAGATGCCCTGCGGGGCGAGGCTGACGTCGAGGCGGCCGTCGTTGTCGTAGTCGACGAACGTGGCGGCGGCGGCCCTGCCGGGGAGGCCGAGCCGGGAGCGCACCGGATGCAGCCTGCCGCGGCGGTTCTTCAGCAGCTCGACCCCGTTCCGACCGGTGACGAGAACGTCGAGGGTGCCGGAGTTGTCGTAGTCGCCGAGCGCGATCTGATCCGCGTCGCGCCCGGCGCGGATCGTCTCGGTCCGGCGCCAGCGCCCTCTGCGGGAGCTCCAGACCTCCAGGCCCCGGCGGTTCGAGACGAGGAGCTCGCTGCCCCCGCGGTCGAGCTGCGCCCAGCGATACGCGGTCCCGAGCGCCCGTGGCGCCACGAGCTGGACGAAGCCGTCGCGAAGGGTCTGAGTGAAGAGCAGCGGGCGGTCCCCCTCGCAGGTGACGAGCAGGTCGAGGCGGCCGTCGCCGTCCGCGTCCGAGTACGCGGCCGATCGTCCCCGGCAGCGGCCCTTGACCATCCCGCTGATCCCGATCTGGTCGGCGTAGCCGTCCTCGTGGGAGACCAGGAGCTGGTCCACGACCAACCCGAAGAACTTCTTCGATGCGATCCCACCGCCGAGCCCACCGGTCGTGATGAAGACGTCCTGGTCGCTGTCGCCGCCGACGTCCGCGTACGCCGCGCCGTGGCGATCGCGGAGCTTGAACCGGAAGAGCAGGGACGACGGCGGGACGGCGAGCGACCCGACTCCGATCTGGTCCGGCGCGATGCCGGTGTCGTCGAAGTCGAACGTGATCGGGAGATCGGCGAGGCCGTTGGACGCGATCACGAACTCGCCGCCGGGCTGGATCGAGAAGTCGATCTGGGGCCGGTTGTCCCGGTCGTATCCGACGTCGGCGGCGGCGCGGTCGACCCCGCTGACGTTGACGCGCCGGGTGTACATGCTCACCGTGCCCGTCGCCGCGATCCCGGTCGAGGTGACGTGCAGTCGGCCGGCGTCGCCGGGCTCGTCGCTCGGCCAGATGTAGATGCCGGGTGCGTCGTCGGGCGGCTCCCGCAGGAGGTCGAGGCCCGGGAACTGCGGGTCCGGCCCGAGGGCCATGCGATCGATGTCGTCGCGGTAACGCCTGCCGCCGACGTTGCGGAGGAAGACCGACCGGAACTTGTGGTTGGTGGTGAAGATGTCCTGGTTGCCGTCGCGATCGGGATCGGCGACGCCGATGTCGAACAGCCGCTTGCTCATGATCCGCGCGTCCGGTGCCGCATCGAAGCGCGGCTTGGCGGCGAGTGCCGGCGCAGCGGCGAGGATCGCGACCGCCGCCGCGAGCAGACCCGATGCCGGAAACCTCCGCCCCACGCCCGAAGCGTATTCGGGCCCCTCCGCGCCGGTGCCGGTAGAGTGCCGCGGCCGTGGCCCTGACCGTCGTCGGATCCATCGCCTTCGACGCCGTTCGAACCCCGTTCGGCGAGCGCGAGCGCATGCTCGGCGGCTCGGCGAGCCATTTCGCGCTGGCGGCGAGCTTCTTCACCGACGTCCGCGTGGTCGGCCCGGTCGGCGACGACTTCGGTGCCGAGGAGATCGGCGTCCTCCAGTCGCACGGTGTCTCCACCTCGGACGTCGAGCACGTCGAGGGCGGGCGAACCTTCTTCTGGCGCGGTCACTACGACCACGACATGAACATCGCGCACACCGACGAGACCCAGCTGAACGTCTTCGCCGACTTCGAGCCGAAGCTCTGCGCCGAGAACCGCGCCGCCGAGATGCTCTTCCTCGGCAACATCCAGCCCGAGCTCCAGCGCCGGGTGCGCGAGGAGGCGGACGGCGCCCGGTTCGCCGCGCTCGATTCGATGAACCTCTGGATCGAGACCGCCAGGGAGTCGCTGCTCGAGGTGATCGGGATGATCGACTGCGTCCTGCTCAACGACGCCGAGCTGCGCATGCTCACCGGCCAGCCGAACCTCGTCGTCGCCGCCCACTCGATCATGGAGCACGGCCCGACGATCGTCGTCGTCAAGCGCGGCGAGTACGGCGCCGCCCTGTTCACCGGCGACGACACGTTCGCGATGCCCGCCCTGCCGATCGCCGAGGTCCGCGATCCCACCGGCGCCGGCGACTCGTTCGCCGGCGGCTTCCTCGGGTTCCTCGACGGCCTCGGCGCCCACGCGCCCAGCAACGGCGAGCTGCGACAGGCGATGGTCCGAGGCTCGGCGATGGCCTCCTTCAACGTCGAGGACTTCGGCACCGATCGCGTCCGCCGGCTCGAGCGCGACGAGATCGACGCCCGGGTCGCCGCCTTCAAGGACCTGACGCACTTCTAGGGCCAGGAGCGGGCGCCACACCACCCGCGCGGCGAGTGTCCGCCGGGGCGCCGGCGCGGCGGGCGGGATTACGCCCACATATGGGTGCGATCCCGCCCACTGCGGCCATCAGTGAGCTCGCCTCGCGTCAGCACGGGGTCGTGACGCGCAGGCAGCTGATCGCGCGGCGGATCCCGTCGTCGACGATCTCGCGCTGGATCCGGGTCGGGTATCTGCAGCCGCTGCACAAGGGTGTCTACGCGGTCGGCCATCGGCGGACATCACGCGAGGCCCGCTGGCTCGCGGGCGTCCTCGCCTGCGGGGCCCGAGCGTCACTGAGCCACGGCGCCGCCGGTCAGAGCCGCGGAATCCTCCCCCTGCGGCAGCGATTGGCCGTCCACGTCTCCGTCCCCCGCCGATCCGGCGCGGATCCGGATGGTGTCGTGGTCCACCGGGTCCGGAGCCTCGACCCCCGGGACGTCTCCCTCCACCACGGGATCCCGACGACGACGGCCACGCGCACGGTCTGGGACCTCGCCTCTGTGCTGACCCCGCTGCAGACCCGGCGGGCCTTCGAGCAGGCGGAGAAGCTCCATCTCCTCGACCGCCCGCGGCTCGCCGCGCTGCGCGCGGCAGTTCCCTCGCGAAGGGGCGCCGCAGTGGTCCGGCAACTGCTCGCCGAGGCTCCGCTGCCGCTGGACGCGACCCGGTCGCGTCTGGAGGAGCTGGTCCTCGAGACATGCCGTGACCACGGGCTGCCGCTGCCGGCGGTGAACGTCCCCGTCCGCGGCTGGGAGGTCGACTTCCTCTGGGAGCGAGAACGGCTCATCGTCGAGGCCGACGGCGGTGATCACTTCGATCCCGCGCAGCGGGAGATCGACAACCGCCGCGACGTCGAGCTGGGCCAGGCGGGTTTCCTCGTCCGCCGATGGGGAACCGGTCCGGTGACCGAGAAGCACGGCATCGCGGCCGAACTGGCCTCCCTGCTCGGCGAGCGAAGGCGCTGACCCGATGCTGGGATACTAGTTCCGAGCTTTCAGAATCCCGATCGAGGAGAGACAAGTGCCAGACACTCTCACCATCACCGACAACCGCACGGGCGAAACCTACGAGATCGACATCGAGGACGAGACGATCAAGGGGATCGATCTCCGGCAGATCAAGGTCAACGACGACGACTTCGGGATGATGTCCTACGACCCGGGCTACACGAACACGGCTTCGTGCCGGTCGGCGATCACCTACATCGACGGTGAGGCGGGCATCCTCCAGCACCGCGGCTACTCGATCGAGGACCTCTGCGAGAAGTCCTCCTACCTCGAGGTCGCCTACCTGCTCATCTTCGGCGAGCTGCCGACCGAGTCCCAGCTCGAGCGCTGGGTCTACGACGTCACCCATCACACCTTCGTGCACGAGGACATGAAGGCCTTCTACCGCGGGTTCCGCCACGACGCCCATCCGATGGGGATCCTCCTCGCCGGCGTCGGCGCGATGTCGACCTTCTACCCCCACGCGAAGGAGATCGACGACGAGGAGGAGCGCTACATGGCGGCGATCCGGCTGATCGCCAAGATGCCGACGCTCGCCGCCTTCTCGTACCGCCACAGCCTCGGCCTCCCCTACGTCTATCCGGACAACGACCTCGACTACGCCTCGAACTTCCTCGGGATGATGCGGAAGATGACCGAGGTCAAGTACGAGCCGGATCCGCGGCTCTCCAAGGCCCTCGACGTCCTCTTCATCCTCCACGCCGACCACGAGCAGAACTGCTCGACGGCGGCCGTCCGTGCCGTCGGCTCCTCCCAGGTCGATCCGTACTCGGCGATTGCCGCAGGCGTCGCCGCCCTCTACGGGCCGCTGCACGGTGGCGCCAACGAGGCGGTGTTGCGGATGCTCCGCCGGATCGAGAAGGTCGAGAACATCCCCGGCTTCCTCGAGGGCGTGAAGAACCGCGAGGAGAAGCTGATGGGCTTCGGGCACCGGGTGTACAAGAACTACGACCCGCGCGCCCGGATCATCAAGAAGCACGTCGACGAGGTCCTCGAGGTCACCGGCGACAACCCGCTGCTCGACATCGCGACGGAGCTGGAGAAGCAGGCGCTCGACGACGAGTTCTTCACGTCCCGCAAGCTCTACCCGAACGTCGACTTCTACTCGGGCCTGATCTACGAGGCGCTCGGCATCCCGAGCGAGATGTTCACGGTGATCTTCGCGATCCCGCGGACGTCGGGATGGATGGCCCAGTGGATGGAGATGAACGGCGACTCGGAGCAGAAGATCGCCCGGCCGCGACAGATCTACACGGGCGAGCGTGACCGCGACTACGTCGCGATCGCCGACCGCGAGGGCCCGGAGAAGATCACGGGACCGCCGGCCCGCCGGCCGGTGAAGGCGCGTCGCGGCGCCTAGATACCCGCGCGACTCGCAGGGCTCTGCCCTGCTCGACTGCGCCGGGCCACCGGGTCACGCCCCGGTGGCCCTCCCCTAGACGACCGCGCGACTCGCAGGGCGTGCGCCGGACCCGGCGCGGGCGGTCACGGGGTCCGGGCGATCGCCTGCGAGAGCGCGGCGCAGTCGCTGAGGCCGAGCTGCGAGGCCGTCCGGCCGGCCGACTCGTCGAGCCCGGCCGCCGCGGCGGCGTAGTCACCCCCCTGCCGGGCGGCGGTCGCGATCGCGTCGAGGGTGCCGAGGTCGGCGTCGAGCTGGCGCACGTAGACGGCGGCGAGGGCCTCGTCTCCTGCGTCCGGGTCGCCGAGCGTGTAGATGCCGTCGCGCACGGTGGCGACGATGCCGATCCGGGCGTCGGCGTCGGCGGCGACCTCCCGCGCGGTCCCCGGCAGCGGCAGGGCCGCGGCCTCCTGGAGCCCGTCGCTGCAGTAGGCGTCGGCGCGCTCCGCCCACGAGGACTGAACGGCCGGGGAGCCCGTGCTCTCGTCGCCTTCCGAGGTCGCCCAGACGACGATCAGGACGACCACGAGCCCGAGGACGATCCAGGGAACGCTCTTGGGAACCGGGCCGTTCACGGGCGGCCACGCTACAGGTACCCTCGGCTCCGATGGCTGCGTTCAAGCTCACGATCAGGAACGGCCCGAAGGTGACTCGCGAGAGGCACGACAGCCTCGGCGATGCCGTCGCCGCGCTCCGCGACCACACCGAGCGGATCCGCGCCGAGGGCGACCTGCCGGAGGTCTCCATGATCCGCACCTACGAGCCCGGAAGCCAGGTGAAGGCCCGCCTCGAGATCTCCACCGGCGGCATCCTTCGCAGCCGCGATGCCGGAATCGACGTGATGGGCGACGGCGGGCTGGTCCCGTTCCGCGGCGGCGTCTTCCGCAAGGAGCTGAAGCCGGCGGAGGGAGACGCCTACGCGGCGGTCGAGCGGGCGATGCTGGAGCAGACGGCCGGATGAGCCCGGGCAGCCCCCGCGGGCACGGACCCTCGGAGGAGGGCGGCAGGCCGATCGGGCGCCGGGTGCCGCTGCCGCGCGGCGCGGAGGGGCCGTTCCTCGTGTTCATCAACGGCGCCGAGCAGACCGAGGGCCTCGACTACGAGATCGCCGACGGGATGGTCGTCTTCCACGAGCCGATCCTCAAGGAGGACCTGAGCGAGCTCGGCGCATTCCGGAAGGCGATGCTCGGGCTCGGGCTCGTCGGCACCTACCAGAAGAACGAGGTCGTGGACGTGCAGTACCGGATCGGCGGCGAGACCCACCTCGCCTCGGACCTCGAGGTCCTGCCGGACTGAGCCCGGTCAGCCGCGAAGGATCCGCGCCTTCTCCCGCTCGAACTCCGCCGCCGTCAGCGCACCCGACTCCCGCAGGCGCTGCAGCCGCTCGAGCGCGGCGATGCGGTCGCCGCCGCCGGACGCAGCCGCGAACCGCGCCGGGGCGGAAGCGCGTGGATCCGCAACGCTGAACCCGGTGGCCGCCGCCATCCCACCCGGGTGCTCGTCGCCCCCGAGGTCCATCACCACCGACCAGACCCAGTAGACCAGCGCCGGCAGCCCCATCAGCAGGAAGGTCGCCCCGACGATGATGCCGCCGAGCTTGCCGTCGGCCGGGATCGTGTCGGAGCCGATCGAGTGCAGCAGGCTGACGGCGCCGGTGACCGAGAAGAAGATCCCCCATCCGGCGACGAACGGGCTGCCGCCGATGCCGGTCCCGCCGCCGGGGCGGTTGCCTCGCAGGGCGAAGACGATCGCCGCCAGCATCAGCCCGAAGACGGAGCCGACCAGCATGAGGATGTTCGCCCCGGTTCCGTCGGGGCACTGCTTGGCGATGACGTAGGGCGTGTTGCCGGATGCACACGTCCCGGTGTCGAGAAGCTCGGTCAGCGCGTCCGTGAAGAGGTAGATCGACCCGGCGAAGATCAGGAGGCCGAGGATGAGGAGCGTCCAGTAGCGCACCCCGGGCTCCCCTCTATCCGAGCCCCGACAGCGCCGCGACGCGCTCCTTCTGCCGGCCCGCGGTCCCGAACAGCTGAGCGTCGGCGCGGGCGCGCTTGAGCAGGAAGTGGAGGTCGTGCTCCCAGGTGAACCCGATGCCGCCGTGCACCTGGATCGACGACTTGCAGACGTCCCAGGCCGCCTCGGATGCGCGCGCCTTCGCCATCGCGGCGGCGAGCGGCAGCGACTCCGGCTCGGCATCGGCCGCCCAGGCGGCCGCGTAGGTCAGCGAGCGGGCCTCCTCGACGTCGTAGAGCATCTTCGCGCAGGCGTGAGAAACGCCCTGGTAGGCGCCGATGGGACGGCCGAACTGCTCGCGTTCCTTCGCGTACTCGACGGCCATGTCCATGGCGCGCTGGCCGATTCCGACGAGCTCCGCCGCGACCGCGACCATCACCTTGTCCCGCGCCGCCGCCACGTCGCCTTCGAGTCCATCCCCGTCGCCGGAGGCGAGCCTGGAGTAGCGCCGCGTCTGATCGATCAGATCGAGCGACTCGAGCGACGCCTCCCCGGCCGGGAGCACGCTCGCTCCGCCGTCGCCGAGCACCACGACGACCTCTGCGCCCTCGGCGTCGAGGACGACGGAACCGTCCCCGATCGCCCCGCGCCCCGCGCCGGAGGCGATCCCGGGCAGGTAGCGCTCCTTCTGAGCATCGGAGCCGGCCCCCTCGACGAGGATGCCCGCCGCGGCGTTGGCGAGGAACGGCAGCGGAGCGCAGGCGAAGCCGAGCTCCTCGCAGAGCACCGCGAGCTCGACCATCCCCAGCCCCTGGCCCCCGTGCTCCTCGGCGATCGCGATGCCGGGCCAGCCGAGCTCGGAGACCTCCGACCAGAGTGCGTCGTCGTAGCGGTCCCCCTCGGCGAGCTCCCGGACCACCTCGGGCTTGAAGCGGGATGCCAGGAACTGCTTGGCGGTTTCCTTGATCTCGGCCTGTTCGTCGTCGAAGTCGAAACGCATCGGTGTCTCCTTGTCTACCTGAGGCGGGGGAGGCCGAGCACCCGCTCGGCGATGATGTTCTTCATCACCTCGGTGGTGCCGCCCTCGATCGAGTTGGCACGGCTGCGCAGCATCCGGTAGGTCCACGGTGTGCCGCGCTCGAGGCCCTCGGGGCCGAGCAGATCGCAGGCCAGCTCGGTGAGCGACTGGTTCAGGCTCGCCCACTCCCACTTGCCGATCGAGCCCTCCGGACCGGGTATCCCCGTCTTCATCTGAGCGGTCATGGCCCGCATGCCGCCGAGGCGCAGGGCTTCGGCCCCGATCAGCAGATCGGCGATCCTCGTCCGGATCTCGGGGTCGTCCTCGAGCCCCTTCTCCTTGACCACCTCGATCAGCGCACCGAGGTCGCGGGACACGGCGACCGCTGCCCCGCCGCCGAGGCCGGCGCGCTCGTTCATGAGCGTGGTGATCGCGACCATCCAGCCGTTGCCCTCGCCGCCGACGAGGTTCTCGTCGGGGATGAACGCCTCCTCGAAGAAAACCTCGTTGAACTCCGACTCCCCGGTGATCTGGACGAGCGGCCGGACCTCGACCGCGTCCTGCTCCATGTCGCAGATGAAGTAGGTGAGGCCCTTGTGCTTCTCGGCCTCGGTGTTCGTCCGGGCGACGAGCATGCACCACTTCGACTCGTGGGCGAAGGTCGTCCAGACCTTCTGCCCGGTGACCTTCCAGCCGCCGTCGGCCTTGACGGCCCTCGTCTTCAGCGAGGCGAGGTCGGAGCCCGACTCCGGCTCGGAGAAGCCCTGGCACCAGATCTCCTCCGCGCTCAGGATCGGCTCGAGCCAGCGCTCCTTCTGCTCGTCGGTGCCGTGGGCCATGATCACCGGCCCGCCCATGACCAGGCCGAGGATGTTCGCCGGCGAGGGCGCATCGGCGCGCGCCATCTCGCTCGAGAAGATCGCCTGCTCGATCAGGGTCGCTCCCCGCCCGCCGAAGTCCTTCGGCCAGTGGATCCCGGCCCAGCCCCCCTCGTGCATCTTGCGCTGCCACTCGCGGCGGAACGCGAACGCCGCCTCGTCTCCGTGGGGCTCAGGCCCGGGATGGTTCTCCTCGAGCCAGGCGCGAACCTCGTCGCGGAAGGCCGCCTCGGACTCGTTCAGGGTCAGGTCCACTGTCTCTACCTCCGCTCCACGAACCTCTTTGCCAGATCCGCAACGCTCAGCAATCGGGGACGTGAGCCTATTGCGTGAGACGCGATCCGGGTCCTGCGATGTCCATTGCGTTCGCGGCATCCCAGGGCTCGGCTGCGGAATCTGGACCAGCGGGTCGTCGGGCCGGCGCCGTTAGTCTGTAGCGAATGCTCGAGTCCCCGGCCTCCGCGTCCCTGCTCGCGCGCCGAGTTTTACTCCTGACAGCCTTCGTTCTGCTGATCACCGCGGGGCTGTCGCCCGCCGTAGCGCACACTTCGAAGATCCGGCCCGCCGATCTCCGGGTCAAGACCGCCCCGAGTCTCTATCCGTCCTTCGATCCATCGACCAACCGCTATGCAGTCCGTTGCGAAGGTGGACGAACCCGGATTCGGGTGGCTGCCCGGCACGCGACCAGAGTGCGGATCGGCGCAAGTACCGGACGAAGCGGGGTCTTTCGGACCCGCATCCCCCTCGCATCTGGCGCCGCTGTGTATCTCCGAGCCCGAAAGGGCTCCGCTCACGGAAGGTACGAGATTCGCTGCTTGCCGGAGGATTTCCCCGCTTACAGATTCAAGCGGTTCGGAGGCCCCACCCCCAAGTGGGAGCTCATGACGATAGGGGCGTACATCGTCATCTTCGACCGCAATGGTGTCCCGGCATGGTGGCTGCGCGAGGCGCGCGGCGTAAACGACGCCAAGGTGCTTCCGGACGGCAATCTCGCCTGGTGGACCAACGGGACGGTCGGTCCCTACGGGACGGATCCCTCGGCTGCGTATGTGGAAGTCGGATTGGGCGGGAGGGTCAAGCGCGAGATCCGCGCGGTGGGCCTCAACACTGATCTGCATGACATGCAGCAACTTCCCAACGGCAATCACATAGTGATGGCATACGAGGCACGTTCAAATGTCGATCTGAGTTCGTTCGATCACGAATCCGATGCAATCGTCTTCGAGCCGGCACTTCAGGAGATCGACGCCAGTGGCGGCGTCGTCTGGTCCTGGCAAAGCGCGGACTACATCGGCCTCGGCGAAACAGGGCGTTGGTGGCCTGCCCTACGAGGACCCTTCTACGACATCCTTCACATCAACTCGGTCGAGGCTGCAGGGGACTCCGTGATCGTCTCCTTTCGGCACGCCGATGCCGTTTACAGCATCGACCGGAGAAGCGGCGAGGTCAACTGGAAGCTCGGAGGCACCACCACTCCGGAGAGTCTCAAGGTCAAGAACGATCCATACGGCGACTACCCGTTCGGTGGCCAACATGACGCACGGTATGACGGTCGCGGCAGCTTGACCGTGTTCGACGATCAGACCGATCCGGACTGCGGGGGCAGGCCGCCCGGACCCAAGTGCGATCGTCCACCGAGGGCGGTCGAGTTCAAGATCAACGAGAAGGCCGGAACAGCGAAACTGGTGTCATCCCTCGCTGATCCAAAAGTTGATTCCACATGGTGCTGCGGAGGCGCTCGCAAGACCCGGAGTCAAGGCTGGATGGTCACTTGGGGGGGGACAGCGGTCGCGACGGGCTTTTCTCCTGACGGTTCCATTACGCAGCGCTACGACTTCAGACCGGGACTTACCGAGGGCCAAGCGATCTATCGCGTGGTGCCGTTGAGCAAGAGCGACTTCTCGTCAGTCCAGTTGCGTCGCGCCATGGATCGGATCTACGGCTCACCGTAGGTCGCACCTCAAGGCGGCGAGCCGGGCTCCGGATCGATCAGGACGCCGGGGTTGAGGATCGCGCCGGGGTCGACCGCCCGCTTCGCCCCCGCGAGGGCGTCGGCGAAGCGGTCCGGCCGCTGGAGGTCGTACCACGGGCGATGATCGCGCCCGACGGCGTGATGGTGGGTGATCGTCCCGCCGGCCGACACGATCGCCTCCGAGACCGCGGCCTTGATCTCGTCCCACTGCTCGACCTCGGAGCCGCGCCGGGCCTTCGCCAGCACCGTGTAGTAGGGGGCCGGGCCGGTCGGGTAGACGTGCGTGAAGCGACACATGACCCGCGGCGCTCCCTCGCCGGCGGCGGGTGCGCCGGAGACCTCGGCGACCGCCCGGCGCGCGGCCTCGCCGACCCGGGAATGGAACTCGCCGAACCGGTCCCAGGTGATCGCCGTCTCGAAGGTCTCGCTGAGGACGCCGAGTGCGATCAGGCTGTCGCGCAGGTAGGGCGCGTCGAGGAACGCGGAGCGCCAGCTCCGGGCCGCCGAGTCCCCTTCCCCTCCGGCGGGCTCGGGCTCGGGCCGCCCACCGTGGTCGGAGGCGCATTCGACCGCGAGCGCGAGCTGCTGGTCGACCGGCGCGAAGGCGGACTCGAATCCGAGGATCAGGACGGCCTCCGATCCGTCACCGGCTCCGGTCGTGCCGGCCTCGAGCGGATCCAGCAGCCGGCAGTTCGACGGATCGAGGCCCGACTGGGAGATCGCGCGAACAGCTTCGGCGCCGGCGCCGAAGCTGGGGAAGAAGACGGGCCGCGACGCCTTGTGCCCGGGGCGCGGCCTCACCTGCACCCACGCCTCGGTGATGACGCCGAGGATCCCCTCGGAGCCGAGCATCATGCGATCGGGGCTCGGGCCGGCGCCGGAGCCGGGAAGCCGGCGGCTCTCCCACGGTCCCGCCGGCGTCAGCGCCCGGATCGAGTCGACGAGGTCGTCGATGTGGGTCTGGACAGTCGCGAAATGCCCGCCGGCGCGGGTCGCGATCCAGCCGCCCAGCGTGGAGAACTCGAAGGACTGGGGGAAGTGGCGGAGCGTGAGGCCATGCGGACGCAGGGCGTCCTCGATGTCGGGTCCGAGCGTCCCCGCCCGGATCAGGGCGGCGCACGAGACGTCGTCGAGCTCGGCGATGCCGCTGAGCCTGCGGAGGTCGATCGACACGGTGCCGCGGTAGCCGCGGCCGACGCGCGGCTCGACCCCGCCGACGACGCTGGTGCCGCCGCCGTACGGGATCGCGGCAAGGTTGCGGTCGGAGCAGAGCTCGAGGACGCGCCGGACGTCCTCCTCGCCGGCGGGAAAGGCGACGAGGTCCGGCGTCCGCTCGAACCGGCCGCGGAAGCCGCGGACGACGTCGCGGTACGCCCTCCCCATCGAGTGACGGATCCTGTCGTCGGGCGCGTCGCTGAGGATCGCGGCGAAGCCGGCGGGCGGGCGCAGGCGGGACGGCGCGACGGTCACGGCATCCAGCGGGACCGGCGACTCGATCCGCTCGCCGCCGAATCCGAGCCGGCTGCGGAGCTCCGGCGCCAGCGCCTCGAGCGCCTTCCGGTCGGCGGCGCGGTCGGCATGGCCCCAGCCCCAGTGGCTCCGCTCCCGACCCTCGCTTCCGGCGGCTCCCATCGCGACGACACTAGCCAGAAACGGGAACAAAGCGCAGTTTGCGGGGTCTCCGGAGGCGCCCGATTGACCGCTCAGTTGTTACGTCTGACACTAGGCGTAGCGTTTTCCCCACCGAATCCCCGTCGACGGGAGTAGAGGGCATGCAAGGAGAGACCAGCAACGACCGCTGGCAGGAACTGGTGAACCTGCACGAGGAGTTCGAGCATCCCGAGGCAGTCCTGCCGACGCGGATCAGTCCGATCGATGGCAGGCGGCTCGAGGCCTCTCCGGAGGCGGTCCGGTTCGCCGAGGCGCTCGCCTTCGACGCGGGCTGGTCCGGCATCTCCGATGCCAGGCGCCGCCACCGCGACGACCTGGCCGCATAGCGGAAGACACCCTTCCCGGCGGATAGGCTGGCCGTCTTGGAGACGGTCCTGATCACCGGTGCCTCGGGCTTCATCGGCCGATCGCTGACGGAGCGCCTGCAGGGCGATGGCGTACGGGTGCGCGGGGTCGACTTCGCCGCCGACCCGGATCGCGACATCGTCGCCGGTGATGTCGCCGTCGCCGGCCCCTGGCAGCGGGCGGCCGGCGGCTGCGACACCGTCGTCCACACCGCCGCGATCGTCTCGAACGCCGCGTCGGCCGACGACGCCTGGCGGGTGAACGTGCTCGGCACCCGGCACGCGATCGATGCAGCGGTCGATGCCGGGGCGAGCCGCTTCGTCCACTTCTCGTCGGTGCGCGCATTCGGCGACACGGGATTTCCCGACGGAGTCGACGAGCGCCGGCCGGTGCGGCCGGACGGGCACACCTACGTCGACACCAAGATCGCCTCCGAGCAGGTCGTCCTCCAGGCCCATGCGGCGGGAGAGATCGAGTGCACGGTGATCCGCCCCGGCGACGTCTACGGGCCGGGCTCGCGCCCGTGGACGGTGCTGCCGGTCGAGGCGATCGCCGCCGGCCGCTTCTTCCTGCCGGCGATGGGACGCGGGATCCACAGCCCGATCTACGTGGACGATCTCACCGCCGGGGTCGCGGCCGCCACGGGCTCCGCCGCCGCGATCGGCCAGGTGCTGACGATCTCCGGCGGCGTGGGGATCAGCTGCAACGACTTCTTCGGCCATTACGCCCGGATGCTCGGCAGGCCGCCGGCCCGGCGGGTGCCGACGCCGGTGGCGATGGCGCTTGCGGCCCTGCCGGAGGCGGCCGCGTGGCTGACCGGCGCCACGACCGAGCTGCGGCGGTCGTCGGTCCTCTACATGACCCGCACCGGCACCTACTCGATCGAGAAGGCGCGGCGCCTCCTCGGATGGGAGCCGCAGGTCGGCGTGGACGAGGGGATGCGCAGGACCGGGGAGTGGCTGCGCGAGGTGGGCCTGATCCCCGCCTAGCCGCTCCGCGAGACCGGCATCACCGCCGCGAAGCGCTCGCCGAGCGCGGTGATCGTCAGGCTCGGGTTGACCCCGAGATTGGCGGGGATCGCGCTGGCGTCGGCCACGAACAGGCCGGGATGACCGTAGGCCTCGTGGCGGGCGTCGATCACGCCGGAACCCGGGTCGGGGCCGATCGCCGCTCCGCCGAGCACGTGGGCGGTCACCGAGAGGCCGCCGGCGCTCTCCGGCAGCAGGTTCAGCGGCCTGCCGCCGGAGGCGGCGGCGAACTCCCGCGTCACCCGGTTGGCGACCGCCAGGTAGCTCGGCGGCCGCCTGCCCTCGACTGCTCTGCTGCGCAGCACCCGGCGCCATGGCCGGGCCGGCGATCGTCCCAGCCGGAACTCGATCTCGCTCTCGATGTCCTGCATCACCGTCAGCGCCGTCAGGCGCTGCTCGAACCCCCGCGTCCCGAGGAGACGAAGCTGCCGGACCGGCGAGCGCGCGATCGCGGCGAGCACCTGGCGCCGGCGGCGCGACGGGTCGTCGCCGTCGACGAGCGGGCCGAGCATCCAGCGCAGATGGCCGCCGCCGACGTAGCGGTTCTGCGTCACGTGAGTGCGCTCGTCGGGATGAAAGTCGCTCGAGATCGAGGGACCGCGGCTGAGGTCGTCGCCCGGCGGCTGCATCACCGCGGTCACCGCCTCGCTGTTCGTCCGCACCGCTCGCCCGAGCCTCGGTGAGAGCCGCGGCAGCGTCCCGAGCTCGTCCCGGCAACGCAACAGGAGCTCCAGCGTCCCGAGCACCCCCGCGGCGAGGACGACGCGGCGGGCGCGCAGCGCCGACCTGCGACCTCCCGCGGCGACGGCGATCTCGTAGCCGCCGCCCGCGATCGGCGCAATGGCGGTGGCCTCGTGCCCCGGCAGCAGCCGCATCCCGCGGCGCTCGGCGAGGTGGAGGTAGTTGAGGTCGAGCGTGTTCTTGGCTCCGTAGGGGCAGCCGGCGAGGCAGCCGCCGCAGAGCAGACAGCCGGTCCGCTCCGGTCCCTCTCCGCCGAAGTAGGGATCGGGCGAACTGCGCCCGGGCCCGGCGCCGAAGTGGATCCCGAGCGGGACCGGGCCGAAGCTCGCCTCCGCCCCGACCGCCTCCGCCGCCTCGCGGAGGTAGTCGTCCATCCGGCCGAGGTGCGGGTTGTCGGTCAGGCCGAGCATCCGCGCCGCGGTCGCCAGGTGCGGGGCGAGCTCGGCGCGCCAGTCGGCCATCCCCGCCCACGCCGGATCCGCGTAGAAGCGATTGGGCGGCTCGAGCAGAACCGCCCCCCAGACGATGCTGCCGCCGCCGACGCCGGTCGCGCCGATGATTCCGACATCGCGGAAGAAGCGCTGCCAGAAGTAGCCGCGATCGAGGCCGATCCGCGGGTCCCAGAGCAGCTTGCGGGGGTCCCGCCGTCCCGCCTCGATGTCGGCCGGCGCGAGCCGGCGCCCGCGCTCGAGCACGATCACGTCGAGCCCGCGCTCGGCCAGCCGCAGGGCGCTTGCGGCGCCGCCGAAGCCGCTGCCGACGACCGCGACATCGGCGTCGAAGCCGGCGCCGCTCACGTCAGCCACCCGGATCTACCAGTGGACGCCGCGCATCAGGTAGGCGAACGCGAGCTGGCGGTTGCTGGCCTGCTCGTCGGTCGACGTTCCGCGCCGCTCCGGTGCTCCCGGGTCCTTCTTCCGGTCGCCCTTGGCGGCGGCCGAGTC
>JAGQUO010000207.1 GCA_020438445.1 Solirubrobacterales bacterium | reverse complement strand
CCTTCCGCGAGTGGATCGGCCACTTCGCCACCGCCGGTTGAACCACGCTTGCGCGGGCGAACGAACGAAGGTGCCTGGCGCCGCCCGCGCGTCATCCCACCATCACCCGTCGCATCCGCAAGGACGCGGTGCCAGGCGCCGAAGGAGGACCACCGATGACCGATTCGAACCGAACCGATGCACCGCGCATCGCCTTCCTCACCGCGAACGAGGGCGTCGAACAAGTGGAGCTCACGCAGCCCTGGGAAGCGGTCGAGGCGGCCGGCGGGCAGCCGGTGCTCGTCGCCCCCGAGACCGGCACGGTGCAGGGCTTCAACCACCTCGACAAGGGCGACACGTTCGAGGCGACCGTTGCGGCGTCCGACGCCGACGTCGCGAGCTTCGACGCCCTCGTCCTTCCCGGCGGGGTCGCGAACCCCGACCAGCTGCGCACGAACTCCGACGCCGTCGAGTTCGCATCGGCGTTCTTCGACGCCGGCAAGCCGGTCGCCGTCATCTGCCACGGCCCGTGGACCCTCGTCGAGGCCGACGTGGTCCACGGCCGCACACTCACCAGCTGGCCCAGCCTGCGCACCGACATCGAGAACGCCGGCGGCACGTGGCGCGACGACGAGGTCGTCGTGTGCCGTGAGGGTCCGAACACGCTCGTGTCGAGCCGCAAGCCCGATGACCTCCCC
>JAGQUO010000206.1 GCA_020438445.1 Solirubrobacterales bacterium | reverse complement strand
GTGGACTCGGCCATGGGAGCGCGGCACGTTACCCACCGCGGGCACTGCGCGAGGTGCGCGGCGCGCCCACCGCGGCACCGGTTCCGCTAGCGCCGGGCCGATAATCGCCGGGATGGAGATCCGGGCGCTCAGCTGGAACCTGTTTCACGGGCGCGATCGCCCTCCGGAGCGCGAGCTGTCGAGCCGGCGTTCTCGCCTGTTCGGCGTGACCGAGCGCGGCTCCTCCCACGCGCAGGTCAACGTCGACCTCCGCGAGCCCTTCACCGACCTCCTCGCCGGCGCCGAGTGGGACGTGGCGTTACTGCAGGAGTGCCCACCGCGCTGGGCCGAGAGGCTGGCCGAGTCCTGCGACGCCGAGCCCCACCTCGTTCCGACGAGCAGGAACCTTCCCGGGCTCGGTCGCCTCCAGGGACTCGCGGCCGATCGCAACCCGGACCTGATCGCCTCCTGGGAGGGCGGCTCCAACCTCACCCTCGTCCGCCACGGGGCGATCGCCGAACGACGCCACCTCCGGCTGACTTCACGCCCCGAACGCCGGATGATGGCTTTCACCCGCCTCCGCTCCGGCGTCTGCATCGCCAATCTGCACGCGAGCGCCGAGCGAGAGCGGGCCGAGCGGGAGGTGGCGGTCGCTGCGGGCGTTGCGCACGAGTGGTCGTCGGGCTCGCCGCTGATCCTCGGAGG
>JAGQUO010000205.1 GCA_020438445.1 Solirubrobacterales bacterium | reverse complement strand
GTCAACCGCAAGTCGGGTGAGCCTTACATCGTTCACCCGATCGAGGTGGCGATTCTCCTCGCCGGCATGGACCTCGATGCCGAAACGATCGCCGCAGGATTGCTGCACGACGTCGTCGAGGATGCCGGAATTACCGTCGAAACTCTCGCCGAACAATTCACTCCCCGCGTCGGACGCTTGGTAGACAGCGTCACCAAGCTCGGCCGCCTGCCCTGGACCAGTGTCGAGACCGATGGCGAGACAAAGGAATCGAGAGAGAAACGCGCGCAGGCCGAAAGCCTGCGCAAAATGTTTCTGGCGATGATCGACGACATCGGCGTTGTACTGATCAAGCTCGCCGATCGTCTCCACAATATGCGCACGCTCGGCGTGATGGCCCGCGAGAAGCAGATTCGCATCGCCCAACAGACGATGGACATCTACGCTCCGCTCGCGAATCGCCTCGGTATCTGGCAGTTCAAGAGCGAACTCGAAGATCTCGCGTTCAAGTACCTGCAGCCGACCGATTACGACCGGATCGTGCGGGAACTGACCAAGCGCGGACCGGATCAGGACGCCTACGTCACGCGCGCCAAGGAAGCGATCCGGAGCATCCTGTCCCAGAACGGCGTCACGGGCGAGATTACCGGCCGTCGCAAGCACATCTATTCCATCTATCGAAAGATGCAGCGTAAGAACCGCGCCTTCGACGAGATTTACGATG
>JAGQUO010000204.1 GCA_020438445.1 Solirubrobacterales bacterium | reverse complement strand
CGTCGGCGACCGTGGCGCCCTCGGCCAGCTCGACCGGGCTGCCGTTGAGCTCCACGATCATGCGCCCACCCCGCCTGCGAACCGCTCGGGCGCGAGCGCGCCGGCCGCCTCCGGCGGTTCCTCTCCGCGGAGGAGGGCCCCAATCGCGGCGGCCGTGAACGGCGTCAGCAACACGCCGTTGCGGTGATGCCCGCCGGCGATCAGGAGCCCTTCGCACCCGCCCTCGCCGATCACCGGAGCGTTGTCCGGAGTGGACGGGCGCAGCCCCGCCTCGCAGCCGACCAGCTCCAGCTCGGCGATCTCGGGGACGGCGCGGTAGGCCTCCCGCAGGAGCTCGTGAACGCCGCCCGCCGTCACCCGCGTGTCGAAGCCGCGGTCCTCCACGGTCGCGCCGATGACGACCTCCCCGCTCTCCCGCGGGACGACGTAGACGCGCTCGCTGGCGATGATGCGCCCGCAGGGCATCTCGTCCGGGCGAGCCCGGAGGCGGACGATCTCGCCCTTGACCGGGCGGACCGGAGCGACTCCGTCAGGTGCCAGGGCGGCGATCCTGGCGCCGGTCGCGAGCAGCACCCGCGGAGCATCCAGCTTCGCACCGCCGTCGAGCTCGACCCCCTCGACGCCGCTCGGACCGCCGCGGCGCAGCGAGACCACCCGGCCACGCAGAAGCGCGACGCCGGCGCGCTCGCACGCCACCCGGAGCGCATCCAGGACCCGGCGGGGATCGACCTCCGCCTCGCCCGGCGCGGTGAAGCCGGCGGCGGCGTCGGTGGTCAGCCCCGGCTCGAGCCTCCGGCAGCCCCCCGCCGTGAGCCATTCCGACTCGAGCCCGAGCGACTGGTGGAGGTCGTGGACCCGGCGCAGCTCCGCGGCCTCGTCGCGGTCGAGGGCGACGTGCAGCGCGCCGCAGTGCCGGTAGCCGACCGGCTCGCCGCTGAGCTCCTCGAGCCGCGCAGCGAAGGCCGGCCAGCGGGCCGCCGAGTCGA
>JAGQUO010000203.1 GCA_020438445.1 Solirubrobacterales bacterium | reverse complement strand
TACGGGATGATCGCCTTCGCGTCGTCGCTGGACCAGTGTGGGCCGTTCACCCGCGACGTCCGCGATGCCGCGTTGCTGCTGTCGGTGCTCGGCGGACGCGACGAGCGCGATTCGACTTCGATCGGCTTCCCGGAGCCGATCGCGATGCCCACCCGCGACGACCTCCGTGGGCTCCGGATCGGCGTCCCGCGTGAGCTCAGCAGCGACGCGGAGGGCATCGAGCCGGGCGTCCGCGAGGTCTTCGAGCGCACCGTGACCCTCTGCGAGGAGCTCGGCGCGGAGGTTGCCGAGACCGGGCTTCCGAACTCGGGGCAGGGGATCTCGGCCTACTACGTGCTCGCGCCCGCCGAGGCGTCGGCGAACCTCGCCCGCTACGACGGCGTCCGCTTCGGAGCCCGGGTCGAGGCCGATTCGCTCGACGAGATGTACGAGCTGACGCGATCGGCCGGCTTCGGGCCCGAGGTCAAGCGGCGGATC
The DNA here is from genome assembly GCA_020438445.1 of Solirubrobacterales bacterium. Classification (GTDB taxonomy): domain Bacteria; phylum Actinomycetota; class Thermoleophilia; order Solirubrobacterales; family 70-9; genus RHKX01. The sequence goes on along the minus strand of JAGQUO010000203.1, from coordinate 551 downwards.
ATGCTCGGGACCTACGCGCTCTCATCCGGCTTCTACGACGCCTACTACTTCAGCGCCCAGAAGGTCCGGACGCTGATCGCCCGGGACTTCGCCGCAGCGTTCGAGGACTTCGACCTGCTGATCACGCCGACTTCGCCCTCGGTCGCCTTCGAGCTCGGGTCCCGTGCCGCCGACCCGCTTGCGATGTACATGTCCGACTACTGCACCGTCCCGATGTCGCTTGCGGGCATTCCCGCGATCTCGATCCCGGCCGGTCTCGCACAGCCGCCCACCGGCGGACCAGAGCTGCCGGTCGGCCTGCAGATCGCCGGCCCGGCGTTCAGCGAGTCGCTGATCCTCGACGCCGCCCACGCGATCGAGCGGGCGGTCGGCTTCGACAACGCGCCGAGGCTGGAGCCCGTCGCATGAGCGGCCCGGAGCTGGTCCCGACCATCGGGCTCGAGATTCACGTCCAGCTGCAGACGCGGACGAAGATGTTCTGCGGCTGCGAGCTCGAGTTCGGAGCCGAGCCCAACACGCACACGTGCCCAGTCTGCCTCGGGCACCCCGGG
>JAGQUO010000202.1 GCA_020438445.1 Solirubrobacterales bacterium | reverse complement strand
TTCGGCCCCGCGCCGGCGTCGGCGGCCGTCGCCGATTCGAAGAAGGCTCCGAGCTCGGAGTCGAAGGCGAGGAGCCGCGCCGCGTCGGGATGCAGGCCGAGCTCGTCGGCGTAGCGCCGGCGGCGCTGCTCCGGCAGCTCCGGCAGCGCCGCGCGAGCGGCGTCGATGTCGGTCGCCGACGGCGCCAGGGGCACCAGGTCGGGCTCGGGGAAGTAGCGATAGTCGTGCGCGTACTCCTTCGAACGAAGCGGGGTCAGCGTTCCCGTAGCCGGGTCGAAGTGGAGGGTCTCCTGCTCGACCTCGCCGCCGCTCTCGATGATCGCCCGCTGCCTGGCGATCTCGGCCTCGACGCCGCGCTCGATGAAGCGGAACGAGTTCATGTTCTTGAGCTCGGTCTTGGTGCCGAGCTCGGCGCTGCCGGCCGGCCGGATCGAGACGTTCGCGTCGCAGCGGAGGCTCCCCTCCTCCATGTTCACGTCGGAGACGCCGAGCTGCCGCAGCGTCGTCCGCAGCAGCGTCAGCCATTCCCGCGCCGTCGCGGGATCCGCGATGTCGGGCTCGGTGACGATCTCGACCAGCGGGGTGCCGCCGCGATTGAAGTCGACCGAGGAGCGTTCTGCGCCGGCGCGCCGCCCGTCGCCGCCGGTGTGGGTCAGCTTCGCCGCGTCCTCCTCGAGATGGGCCCGGTGGATGCGGACGTCCCCGAGCCTGCCGTTCGCAGCGAACGGGATGTCGTACTGGCTGATCTGGTAGCCCTTCGGCAGGTCCGGATAGAAGTAGTTCTTGCGGTGGAACACCGAGCGCTCCGGGATCTCGCACCCCAGGGCGTGTCCCGCGATGATGGCGAGCCGGACTGCCTCCGCGTTGGTCACCGGGAGCGCACCGGGGTGCGCCAGGCAGATCGGGCAGGTGTGGGTGTTCGGGTCGTCGCCGAAACTGAGCCGGCAGCCGCAGAACATCTTGGTGGCCGTGAGCAGCTGAGCGTGGATCTCGATCCCGATCACGGCTTCCCAGCGGGTGTCGCTCATGCCGTTCCCCCGGGACGGGTGTCGAACCCGAGGGCCAGCTCCGTCGCGTGG
>JAGQUO010000201.1 GCA_020438445.1 Solirubrobacterales bacterium | reverse complement strand
ATGCGATCGGGGGTGATGGCTGAGGAGGGGAGGGTCGGCGGCTGCGAGGGCGCCGGGACGGCCGAACCGGTGGTCGATGTCGAGAACCGACGAGCAGGTGGACGCTTCTTGCCATCCAGTCGGGCTCGGATGCAGAAAGCGACCACGAGGTGGCCGAAATCAGCATCCGACCCGAGGGACCCGCCAGCCGCAGGTGGCCGTGGACGGGCTGACCCGCCGCGAAGACCCCCGCTAGGCGGGCGCCAGCGGCTCGGTATCTGCTTCGGCCGGCGGGAACTCGCGGATGGTCTGCCGGCGGAGGGCGATCACGCCGATGATCAGGACCGCGGAGATCAGGAGGATTCCGATCGGCTCGCGCAGGGCGGGGGTGGGGCCCCACCAGACGAGGATCAGGATCAGGAGCGCCGTTCCGGCCGAGGCCCACATCGGGTCGCGCAGCAGGGGGGCCATCCGGCTGCGGATCGCGGTCGCCGCTCGCGACGGGCCGGCGAGGAGCGCGCCGAGGAGGATGACGACGCCGTAGGCGATCGAGGCGACGGCCATCGTCTTCAGGAGCTGGGTGCCGATCTCGTAGGCGGCGTTGACCGCCGGCTTCGAGGAGTCGGAGGCCGCGAGCTGGTTGACGAGCTCGGTCCCCAGGAGCTTGCGGATCGTCAGCGTCGCGACGCCGATCACGACGAAGGAGAGGCCGACCGAGGTCAGCGTCCGCAGCCGGGTGCCGCGGGCGACCGCGATGGCGACGATGAAGAGCAGGATGGTGAGGATGAACAGCAGCACCGAGCCCTTCTCGATGATCTTGCTGACGTCCTGGATCGTCGAGATCTCGCCCGGCGCGAGGATCTGCAGCCCGGCCTGGGCGTTGCCGGCCTTGACCGAGGCCTGAAGGGCCTCGCCGGACCCGAGCCCCGACTTCGGCAGGTTGATCCCGAGCCTCTCGGTCACGGCCTGGCGGATCGATGTGAGGTCGAGCGTCGTCGCCCCCGTCTTCGCCTGTGCCTGTGTCAGCTTCGACTGCGCCTCGCCGAGCACGCCGGTGCCGATCGGCTCGTCGTTGGCGATCGCGATGAAGGCCTCGCTGGCGGCCCGGTTGGCCTGTTCCCAGAGGTCCTGGATCGCCGCGGTCTGAAGGATCTGGTTCACGGCCTTGTTGAAGAGCTGGCTCAGCCCCGA
>JAGQUO010000200.1 GCA_020438445.1 Solirubrobacterales bacterium | reverse complement strand
GTTCATCCCGAGGTGGCTGTGGACGACGACCTCGCCGGAGAAGTGCAGGAGCAGGTGCTTGCCGCGGGCCTCGGCCCGCTCCAGCGTGCGGCCGGCGAGCTCCGCCGCCAGGGCGTGGATCGGCGAGCGGGCGCTCGGCGCCGATGCCGACTCGATCTCCCGGCCGACCAGCGACGCGTCGAAGCGCATCGCGACGCGGTGGATCGTGTCGCCCTCAGGCATTGAAATCCCCGTGGGGAGGCGTACCATCGGCTGGGTGGGGAGGCGACTGACAGCCGTCTCGGCGATCGCCGCCGCGGTCGCGATCGCCGCCGCTTCGGCCGCGCCGGCGGCAGCACCTCCGCGGGTCAAGGGGATGCACTACTTCGTGCGCGACGACGGTCTGCTCCCGCACACGGTCCTGAAGGTGGACGTCAAGCGGGCCGACCGCGTCCGCGTCGCCGTCGTCTTCAGGGGCAAGCACGCGTCGGCTCCGACCCGGCTCGACGACGGGATCACCTGGGAGCTCCAGCACAAGCAGCGCGGCGGCAAGGTCTACAAGCTGATCCGCCGGTCGCTGCACCGGCGCGGGTCCGCGTCGGTCCGGATCCGCAGCCGCAACGCCGCCGGGACCGATCGCGTCAAGCTCAAGGTCCGCGAGTCCGAATGCTCGATGGACCCGCCGTTCTACCCGCTCGACTGCACCGTCCATCGCTGAGCGGCGACCGGTCAGGGCTTGAGCTTGTGACCGGTCTGGAACAGCCACTGCGCCCAGGCGACCATCGCGATCGCGACGATCGCCGTGAACCCGAACGCGAGCCCGACGTCGACGTCGCTCTCGCCGAGGAAGCCGTAGCGGACCGCGTCGACCATGTAGAAGATCGGGTTCGCGTGGGAGAGCTCCTGCCAGGGTGAGGGGAGGATCTCGATCGAGTAGAAGACGCCGCCGAGGAACGTCAGCGGCAGGATCAGGATGTTGTTGATGAAGCTGTGGTGGTCGAAGCTCTGCGCGTAGACGCCGACGACGACGCCGAGGGCGGCGAAGAGGACGACGAGGAGGATCGCGGCGGCGAGCAGGTGGACGGGCCGCTCGATCGGCACCCCGGTCAGCGGCAGCGCGATGACGACGAGCGAGAGCCCGATCGCGAACGAGCGGAAGACGCCGCCGAGCATGTAGCCGAGGTTCATCCGCCAGGGCTGCATCGGCGATGCGAGCACGTCGTTGATGTACCGGTCGTTGCGGGCCTGCAGCAGGCTCGAGGAGTTGTTCGAGAAGGCCGCCTGCGCCATCGCCATCGCGATCAGGCCGGGGACGATGAAGACG
>JAGQUO010000199.1 GCA_020438445.1 Solirubrobacterales bacterium | reverse complement strand
CGAGCGCCCGTTCGAGGACGACCGGTTCGTCGTCAGCCCCTGCGCCTACGTCGTCGGGCTCCTCGACGACGTCGTCATCAGCGAGCTCGATCTCCACAAGCGCGGGTTCAGGTACTGGATGGCCGATCCGAACCTCTGGGTGCCCTTCGAGGACGGCACGTCCTTCGGCCAGTTCCTCGACGACGACGCCACGCAGCGCAGCCTCGACGCGCTCGGGCTGGCGCAGCGTGACATCGACGGCTACTGGGCCTACGAAGAGCTTTTCGACGACGTCCGCAAGCTGCTGCGAACGGGCGAGCGCGACGCGTGGAAGGGAGACACCCCGACCCGACCCGAGATCGAGGAGATGCTCGGCGGCGACGAGGAGAAGATCGATCTCGTCTTCGGGGACTCGATCGCCGACGTGCTCGATCGCTACGTCGAGGACGAGCGCATCAAGACCGCCCTCTACGGCCAGGGCATCATCGGCACCTGGGGCGGGCCCTACGAGCCCGGAACGGCGTCGATCAAGCTCATGCACTACCAGGGCGACATGGGCGGCCAGGGCCCGGTCTGGGGATACGTCGAGGGCGGGATGGGCATGATCAGCTTCGCGATCGCCGACGCCGCCGCCGAGGCCGGGGCCACCCTCGCCTGCGATGTTCCCGTCGGGCGGATCCTCCCCGGGGAGGGCGTCGAACTCGAGGACGGGACCACGATCCGGGCCCGGACGGTGATCTCCAACGCCGATCCGAAGGTCACGCTGAGCCTGCTCGGCGCCGACGCTGTCCGTTCCGCCGACGCCGCCTACCTGGACCGGCTCGAGCGCTGGAAGATCCGCAGTCCGGTCGTCAAGTTCAACGCCGCCCTCGACCGGCTGCCGAGCTGGACCGCGGCCCCCGGCGAGGACTGGCCGGCGCGGGCGACCGTCGACGTCTGCGGGACGATGCGCGAGGCCCAGGACGCGTTCGAGCGCTGCGAAGCGGGCGAGCCGGCCGTCGGCTTCGGCGAGATCTACGTGCAGACCGGCTACGACCCGAGCCCGGCGCCCGACGGCAAGCAGCTGATGAGCGTCTTCGGCCAGTACGCGCCCTACGACATCGAAGGCTCCGACTGGGATGCGGCCCGCGAGGGCGTGGCCCGGCAGTTCATCGACCTGATCGGCCGTTTCGCCCCGGACTTCGAGGACGTGCTCGCCGACTACGAGGTCCTCGGGCCCCCCGACATCGAGTCGCGGATCGGCCTCACCGGCGGCAACATCTTCCAGGGGGAGGTGACTCCGGACCAGATGTGGGAGGGGCGTCTCAGCGCCCGGACCCCGCTCGACGGCGTCTACCT
>JAGQUO010000198.1 GCA_020438445.1 Solirubrobacterales bacterium | reverse complement strand
CGAGCTGCGCGCGCGCGGCACCGGCCACAACCGCAGCGAGTGGGAGGAGCGCTACCGCTCCGTCACGCCCCAGGACACGTGCACCTTCATCTACACGTCCGGGACCACCGGCCCGCCGAAGGGCTGCATCATCAGCCACGGGAACTACCGGGCGATGCTCGACATGACCCAGTCGGTGAACGTCGTCAGCCCCGGCGAGATCACGTACCTGTTCCTTCCGCTCGCCCACTCCTTCGCACTGCTGCTGCAGCTCGCCAGCTTCGACATCGGCGCGACGCTCGCCTACTGGGAGCGCGACCCGCTGAAGATCATCCCGAACCTGAGCGAGGTCAAACCGCACTACTTCCCCTCGGTCCCGCGGATCTTCGAGAAGATCTACACGGCCGCGACCTCGGCCGCCGACAAGGAGGGCGGGCTGCGCAGGCGCGCCTTCTGGTGGGCGATCAAGATCGGCAGCCGGGTCCGGGACCTCGAGCGGCGCGGGCAGAAGCCCGGCTTCATGCTCGCCCGCCAGTACAAGGCCGCCGATGCCCAGGTGCTCTCGAAGATCCGCGGTCTCTTCGGCGGCCGGGTACGCCAGTGCGTGAGCGGCGCAGCGCCGATCAACACGGACATCCTCAGGTTCTTCGATGCCGCCGGCGTCCTCGTCCTCGAGGGCTACGGGATGACCGAGACCTCGACCGCGGCGACGATCTCGACCCCCGAGGACTTCCGGTTCGGCACCGTCGGCCGGCCGTTCCCGGGCTGTGAGGTGAAGATCGCCGGCGACGGCGAGGTCCTGATCAAGGGGCCGAACATCTTCCAGGGCTACTACAAGAACGAGGAGGCGACCTCGGAGACGATCGTCGACGGGTGGCTGCACACCGGCGACATCGGCGAGCTCGACGCCGACGGCTACCTCTCGATCACCGGCCGCAAGAAGGACATCATCATCACGGCGGGCGGCAAGAACATCACGCCCGCCAACCTCGAGGCCGAGATCAAGCAGCATCCGCTGGTCAGCCAATGCGTCGTCATCGGCGACCGCCGGCCCTACCTGGTCGCCCTCGTCACCCTCGACCCGGAGGCGGCCGCTGCTTACGCCGCCGAGCACGGCCTCGCCGACGATCCCGAGGCCCTCAGCCGCAACGCCGAGGTCGGGGCCTCGATCATGGCCCACGTCGAGCGGATCAACTCGAGGTTCGCACGCGTCGAGCAGGTCAAGAAGATCGAGATCCTTCCCAGCGACCTCTCGCAGGAGACCGGCGAGCTGACGCCGACGATGAAGGTCAAGCGGAACGTCGTCGCCGAGAAGTACTCGGACCGGATCGACGCCCTCTACACATAGCTTCCGGTCGCGGCCCCCTCGCGGCGGGTCCCG